>CAJKJS010000030.1 GCA_905200265.1 uncultured Oscillospiraceae bacterium | reverse complement strand
GTTAAAGGACGACAAAGGGTACCATTATATCCGCATCAGCTCCGGTGACTGGCCCCGGATTACCGAAGCGAAACAAGTGCTCGACGACGGCGCTTCCTATGTAGGGCCGTACGTCAGTTCCTGGGCCGTGCGCCAGAGCATTGACGAAGCGAGGAAAATCTTCCAGCTGCCCAGCTGCAACCGCCGGTTCCCCCAGGAAATCGGGAAAGGGCGGCCGTGCCTGAATTACTTTATCAAGCAGTGTTCGGCCCCCTGCCGCGGAAAAATCACCGCCGCCGAATACCAGGAACAGGTGCGCCAGGCGCTGGATTTCCTGGAAGGCGGGTCGGCGGCCGCCGTGCGCAAAATGACGGAAGAAATGAACGAGGCGGCCGAAAACCTGGAATTTGAAAGAGCCGCCCGGCTGCGGGATAGGCTCTCGGCGGTGCGCAAAATGACCGACCAGCAGAAAGTCGTCGCTTCGTCCGTGCCGGAGCAGGACGTCATCGCCATGGTGCAAAACGACAGCGAGCGCTGCTTTGAAGTATTCCGGTTCCAAAACGGCCGGCTGTGCGACCGGGAAACCTTTTTTGTCAAAGAAGGCGGCACCGACCGGGAAGCCCGCAGCGGCTTTTTGCAGCAGTATTATGGCATCCGCGACCGGGTGCCGCCCCGGGTGACCCTGGATGACGCCCCGGAAGACCGGGAACTGCTGGCCGAGTGGCTGAGCCGGAAGGCCGGGCGCAAAGTGCAGATTCACGTGCCCCAAAAAGGGGAGCAAAAACAGCTGATTGATATGTGCCGTACCAACGCCGCCGAACAGCTGGCCCAGCGTTTTGGGCGCAACACCGGGCGCGAAACCGCCGCTCTCGATGAACTGGCGCGGCTGCTGGGCCTTGAAAAGCCCCCGGTGTACCTGGAAGCGTACGATATTTCCAACCTGGGCGGCAGCGAGAACGTGGCCGGTATGGTGGTGTTCGAAAACGGGCGGCCCTTAAAATCGGCGTACCGCAAATTTAAAATCAAAACGGTGGTCGGCCAGGACGACTACGGCTCCATGCGGGAAGTGATCGCCCGGCGCCTTGCGGAATACCGCAAAGACCCCGAGTCCGGCGAAGGGTTCGGGCGGCTGCCGGACTGCATCCTGCTCGATGGCGGCAAAGGCCACGTGGCGGCGATTGAGCCGCTGGTGCGGGAAATGGGTTTTTCCATTCCGGTATTCGGCATGGTCAAAGACGATAAGCACCGCACCCGGGCCATCGCGGCCGATGGCGGCGAAGTGGCCATTCAAAGTAACCGGTCGGCGTTTACGCTCATTGGCGCCATTCAGGAGGAAGTGCACCGCTATGCCATCGGGTTCCACCGGCAGCAGCGCAGCAAAACGAATATTTCGTCCACTCTCACTTCCATCGAAGGCGTGGGCATCACCCGGGCCCGCTCGCTTTTAAAGCACTTTGGCACCATCGCGGCCATCCGCCGGGCCTCCACCGAAGAGCTGCGCGCAGCGCCGGGCATGACCCGTCCGGCCGCCGAAAAGGTGTATCGGGCGCTGCACGAGGACGAATTCGAAGGCGAGAGTTGACATTTCCCCTGGGGCATGGGATAATAAAAACAATTATCCGGTTTTCCGGGGGAAGGAAACAAAATCATGCGCATTATTACAGGGACGGCCCGGGGCCGTCGACTGATGACCTTACAGGGCGATGCCGTCCGCCCCACGCCGGAACGCGTGAAAGAGGCGCTGTTTAGTATGCTGCAATTCCAGCTGGAAGGGCGGCGGGTGCTGGACCTGTTTGCCGGCAGCGGCCAAATCGGGCTGGAAGCCCTCAGCCGCGGCGCCAGGGAAGTTGTGTTCGTGGATGCATCCCGGGAAAGCGTCAGCGTGGTGGAGAAAAATATCCAAAGTACCGGACTGAGCCGGGGGGCCAAAGTGGTGCCCATGGATTCGCTGCTTTTCCTGCAGAGAAAAAATGAGCCGTTTGACATTGCGTTTCTCGATCCGCCGTACCATACGGGCCTGTTGCAGCAGGCGCTGCCGCTGACGGCCGCCGTCATGAACCGCGGCGGCGTGATCATTGCCGAACACCCGGTGGATGACGAAGTGCCTGAAACCCTGGGGGATTTTGTGCGGGGCAAGGAACGCCGGTACGGCAAAATCTTGCTGACCGTGTACCATCATAAGGATGTGGAACTATGAGCATTGCAATTTGCCCGGGCAGTTATGACCCGGTCACCCTGGGGCATCTGGATATCATCACCCGCAGCAGCCGGATCTTTGACCACGTGATTGTGGCGGTGATGATCAACCCCAAAAAGAAAACCTCGTTTACGGTGGAAGAGCGCATCGACCTGCTGCGCCGGGCCACGGCCGGCCTAACGGGAGTGGAAGTGGTCGGCTTCAGCGGGCTGCTGGCCGATTATGCCCGCCAGCGGGGCGCGACGGCCATTGTCAAGGGCCTGCGGGCCGTGACGGATTTCGAATATGAATTCCAGATGGCGCTGACGAATAAAAAGCTCAACCCCCATGTGGAAACGCTGTTTATGACCACCCGCAGCGAATATATGTATTTAAGTTCCAGCATGGTCAAGCAGGTGGCCATGTTTGGCGGCGATATTTCCGAAGATATTCCGGCCTGTATTCTGCCGGATGTAAAAGCCCGGCTGTGCCCGGAACAACCGCCAGCCCAATAAAGAATAAAGCGGACGGCGATGAAGTGAACAAGCGGTTTCCGTAAACAGGAACCGGGGAAAGGAAGAAGTTACGTATGAGTCATGTTGTGACCGTGGATGATTATCTGCAGGAACTGGAACAAATGGTGAAAAACGCCATGAAACTGCCGCTTTCCGGAGGACGCGTGGTGCTGGACGGCCAAAATGTGGAAGATATCCTGCTGGATATCCGCGACGCCATGCCCCAGGAGTGCCGGCAGGCTCGTGCCATTGTCGCGGACCGTACCAAAATTATTCAGGATGCCAAACGGGAAGCGGAATCCATCATCCGGGTGGCGGAAGAAAAGGCCCGGGCGATGGTCAGCCAGAATGAAATCGTCAAGCAGGCCCAGCAAAAAGCCAATGACCTTTTAAATCAAACCCAGCAGAAATGCCGGGAAATGCGCCGGGTCTCCAATGAATATGTGGATGACCTCATGCGCCGCACCGATGATGCGTTAGCGGCCAATCTGTCGGAACTAAGGAAAACCCGGCAGAGCATCAAAGCCACCCAGCGCAATTCGTCCAGCCGGTAAATTATACAAAGTGAAATTCCTGTCGAAAATCCCCACAAGAACCACAAACCCGTGGTTTTTGTGGGGATTTTGTTGATATTTTGGGGGAAAACCCGGTAAAAACTCTGCATATTTCCAGCAAAAGCCATTGCAATTTCCGAAACGATGCTTTATAATGGCAAATATGAGGTGGCAAATCGTGCAACTTTTTCCCAATTTGGGGCAATTTGGTGGAAAGGCGGGATGGATCGATGCTGATGGGCGAGTTCCAGCACAATATCGATTCAAAAGGCCGCGTGACCATGCCCTCCCGTTTTCGCGAGGATCTGGGAGATGCTTTTTATGTGACGAAGGGCCTGGATGGGTGCCTGTTCGTTCTTTCCTCCGCCCAGTGGGACAAGCTCACGGAAAAAATGGGCCAACTGCCCATTTCCAAAGCACGCAGTTTGCAGCGTTTTTTCTTTTCGGGTGCTTTTTACACCGAAGTGGACAAGCAAGGCCGTATCCTCATCCCGCCGTCTCTGCGGGAATACGCCGGCCTGACCAAAGAAGCCACCATTTTGGGGGCGGCCACCCGGGCCGAAATCTGGGACAGTGCCCGGTGGAAAGCGTATAACGAAGAACAAACAGAGGAAAATCTGCTCAGTGCCATGGAACTGCTGGAAATCTAACCGGAATCAGGAGGTGCCGCGATGGAAGATATGGCATTCTATCATAAGCCCGTTTTATTCCGGGAAACCATCGATTCTTTGCATATCCGGCCCGACGGTGTGTACATCGACGGGACGGCGGGGGGCGGTGGCCACAGTGAAGCGATTTTGCAAAAGCTCGAAAGCGGAAAGCTCCTCTCCATTGACCAGGACCCCGACGCCATCGCCGTGTGCCAAAAGCGGTTTGCTCCCTACGGGGCGCGTTCCCTTTTGCGGCAGGGCAATTTTGCCGATATGGTCCGTATTGCCGGGGAAGCCGGGTGCGTGCCCTGTGACGGGGTGCTGCTGGATATCGGGGTTTCCTCCCACCAGCTGGATACACCCGAGCGGGGCTTTTCCTATCATTATGATGCACCGCTTGATATGCGCATGAGCCAGAGCGGCCCCACCGCCGCCGACCTGTTGCGGGACTTGCCTGAACAGGAAATTGCCCGCATTTTGCGGGAATACGGGGAAGAAAAAGCAGCGGGCCGCATTGCCCACGCCATTGTTTTGCAGCGGGCCGTGACACCCATTACCACCACGCTGCAACTGGCTGACCTGGTGCGGGAATCGGTACCGGCCGCCGTACGGCGCAGCCCGGGGCACCCCGCCCGGAAAACCTTCCAGGCCTTGCGCATTGCCGTAAACGGCGAACTGGACAGGCTCAGCGAAGCGATGGACGCGGCGTTTTCCCTTTTGCGTCCGGGTGGGATTCTTTCCATTATCACGTTCCATTCGCTGGAAGACCGCATGGTCAAACAGCGCATGGCTTCCTGGTGCGAAGGGTGTACCTGTCCGCCGGAATTCCCCGTGTGCGTGTGCGGGAAAAAACCAAAGGCCGAACTGCTGTTTAAAAAGGGGTTGTCGGCCACCAAAGAAGAAGAAAATGAAAATCCGCGGGCTCGCAGCGCCAGGCTGCGGGCGTGCCGTAAACGGGAGGACGAACCCATACGGATTCCTCCCCTGTGATATAGGCCGGAAAGCGGCCCTGTGACAAATCTTTTGAAAAGGAGCGTAGAGTCCCATGGCAATGGAACGAACCGAAGCATATGATCTCTCTTTATTTGAAACTCGCCCGGTAACGGGTACCGCTGTGCCGAAGCCAAAGCAGGATGTTCCGGTTCCCCATGACAATGTGATTCATCTGCCTGAGCCCGAAACTCACCGTCATGCACGCCACCGGCGCAGCCCCATGCGTACGCTGGGCTTTTTCACGGCGCTATTGAGCATGCTGGGGATTGTGATGCTGATGATTTATAACCAGGTGCAGCTCAACGAACTGACCACCAACATCACCCAGGCCGAAAAAGCGCTGGAAGAGCAGGAAAGCATTTATGTGCAGCTGCAAATGACGGCCCAGGATGGGAAATCCATGAGCGATGTGGAAAAATACGCGGAAGAAAAACTGGGCATGAAAGCCATTAGCGAGGGGCAAATCACGTATATTACCCTCAACGACAGCGACAAAGGCGAAGTCCTGCACGACGCCGGCCAGGGCTCCTGGTGGGACCAGGTGGTTTCGTTCCTTTCGGGGCTGCTGTCATAACAAACGAAGAAGAATACATACATTATGGTGCCGGTTTCTTCCGAAGCCGGCCCTGTGCTTTCCATGTGGGAGTTAAGAGAGTTTCCAAAACAGAAATTTCCGAAATGAGATTTCCGGGCGGAATCTCCTTAACTCTTTTCTGCTGTAACAAGGATGCCGCCGGTTTTGGCGGCCATTACCTATCGGGAAAGGAGTATGCATGGCATCGGGAACCACAATCCGCATGTGGCGCCGCACCTTAGTTTTGCTGATCTTACTGATCGGTGTGGGCTTTGGGTGGATTCTTTTTAACCTGGTTCGTCTGCAACTGGTGGAAGGGGAAGAGCTGCGCTCCATGGCCCTGGACCAGAGCTTGCAAACCACCAGCCTGTCGGCCCAGCGGGGCACGATTTACGACTGTAACGGCAATGTGCTGGCCGAAAGTGCCAGCGTGTGGACGGTGGCGCTGGAACCGGCGTACATCGAAGACGACGAAACCCGCCGGACGCTGGCAAAAGGTCTTTCTGAAATTTTGGATATGGACGAAGAAGAGATCTACGCCCTAACGAAAAAGGACACGTACTTTACGTATGTCAAACGCAAAGTCGAAACCAGCGTGCGCGACGAAATCAACGAATTTTTGGAAGAAGAAGAGATTAAGCGCGGCGTGCAGCTCATCGAAGATTACAAACGGTACTATCCCTATGGGGACTTTTTGTCCCAGACCCTGGGCTTTACCGGTACCGACAGCCAGGGGCTGTCCGGTCTGGAAACCCAGTACGACGATGAGTTAAGCGGAACCGCCGGGCGTCTGGTGACGGCCAAAAATGCGGCCGGTACCGACATGCCCTTTGAGTACGAACAGAAAATCGAAGCCCAGGACGGCAACAACCTGGTGCTGACTATCGACAGCAATGTGCAGTCCATTCTGGAGGAGGCCCTCAAACAGGGCATCATTGATAATGATGTACAGGAAGGCGCCGTGGCTGTGCTGATGAACGTGAAAACCGGGGCGATTTTGGGGCTGGCGGTAGAAGGTTCGTTTGATCCCAACGACCCCTTCACCCTGATGGACGAAGAGGTACAAAAGGAAATCGACGCCCTGCCGGAAGACGAGCAGGACGAAGCGTATAACGAAGCGCTGCAAAAACAGTGGCGGAATAAGGCCGTTTCCGACACCTATTACCCCGGTTCCGTGTTTAAAATGTGTACGGGATCGATGGCGCTGGAAGAGGGCATTGTAACGGAAGAGACCCGGTTTACCTGTACCGGTTCCTCCACGGTAGCGGGGGAAATCCTGCACTGCTGGACATCCGGCCACGGGGAAGAAACGTTTGTGCAGGGGCTGTGTAACTCCTGCAACCCGTACTTTATGTGGCTGGGCGAACAGCTGGGGGCCTTGACCTTCTTTAAATATTTCGATGCCTTCGGCTTTACGGAAAAAACCGGTATCGACCTGCCCGGCGAAGGTACCACCCTGTACCACGGGGAGGATATGGGCCCGGTGGAACTGGCCACGGAATCCTTCGGCCAGAACTTCAGTATTACGCCCATTCATATGATCACCGCCTGCGCTGCGGTGGCCAACGGCGGCTATCTGGTGCAGCCGCACCTGGTCGATCATATCGAAGACAGCGACGGCAACATTATCGCCACCACCGATACCAGCTACCGCCGCCAGGTGATTTCCGAAGAAACCAGCCGCCGTATGGTGGATATTCTGCATACCAACGCCACCTCCGGTACGGCGAAAAACGGGTATATTGCCGGGTACCGCATTTGCGGCAAAACCGGTACCTCCCAGAAAATTCTGGAAGATAACATTGATACCTCCAAAAAACACTACATCGCTTCCTACTGCGGGTTTGCCCCCGCGGATGACCCGGAATATGCGCTGCTCATCTTCTTCGATGAACCGGAAGGCGAGAGCTATTACGGCGGCACGGTAGCCGGTCCGGTGTTTGCCAACTGCATGAGCCAGATCCTGCCCTATTTGGGAGTGGAACCGGTGTATACCGAAGAAGAGCTCAGCCGCCTGGATACCACGGTGGAAAACGTGGTGGGCGAAGGCGCCGACACCGCGAAAACCAAGCTCGACCAGGAAGGCTTTACGGTCATCATTAAGGGCGACGGCGACAAAGTCCTGGCCCAGAGCCCGGCCGGTGGGGAAAAAATCCCGAAGCAGGGCACGGTGGTGCTGTATACCACAGAGGAAAGCCAGGAAGAAACCGTCACGGTGCCCGATCTGACGGGCCTTTCGTTCTCTCAGGCGAATGAACGGGCGACAAACGCCGGGGTACAGATTTGTATGACCGGCGCCATCACCGGCAACGGTGTCTCCCAGTCGCAGAGCATAAAAGCCGGCGAAAAAGTGAAACAGGGCACGGTCATTACGGTGAACTTTATCGAGGCCGACGCGGTGATGTAGCGTAAAACTATTTTTCCAGTTACTGGAAGAGGGAGCCCCGAACGTCCCCCGGGATGTTTAAAATGGCACGGATGTGCTATAATAACGCTAAGCTCGCCGTGGGGAACCCCCACGGCGGCGGGTCCGCCCGACAGGCCGGGCCCGGAAAAAAACAGATTTCCCCGGTTATTTTTCAGAAAAAGGGGAAAAAGAAAAAGGTGGAGAAATACATATGAGCGGAATGTGGACCTTGCTGGCAGCCGTGATTGCGTTTGGCGTAACGGCCCTATTGGGAAAATGGATGGTGCCGTTTTTGCACAAGCTGAACTTTGGCCAGACCATTCGGGAAGAAGGCCCCAAGTGGCACCAGAAAAAACAGGGCACGCCGACCATGGGCGGGCTGATGTTTATGGTAGGCATTACCTTGGCGGTGGCCATTTGTGTGCCGGCCTTTTACTTGAATGTGCAGGATGAAACGTTCCTGCTGAAAGTGCGGGTATTTGCCGGATTGGGCATGGCCCTGGGCTTTGGCGCCGTGGGCTTTATCGATGACTATATCAAAGTGGTGAAAAAGCGCAACCTGGGGCTGACGGCGCTGCAAAAACTGATTTTGCAGTTTGTGGTAGCCGGGGCGTACCTGGGTGTGCTGGCATCGTCGGGCGGCGACTCCGCCACCATGATCCCCTTTGTGGGAGCGGTGGACCTTGGGTGGTTCTACTGGCCGCTGTGTGCCGTCGTTATTGTGGGGGTTGTCAACGCCGTCAACCTCACCGACGGCATTGATGGGCTGAATGCTTCCGTCACGTTCTTTGTGGGCGTGTTCTTTATGCTGATCGCCAGTTTGATGAACATGTACGGCATGGGTATTTTCTCGGTGGCCATTGCCGCCGGGTGCATGGGCTTTTTGCTGTGGAACTTCAACCCGGCGAAAGTGTTCATGGGCGATACCGGTTCCCTGTTTTTGGGCGGCGCCGTGTGCGCCATGGCGTTCGGGCTGGATATGCCGGTGATGATGCTGCCTTTGGGTATTATCTACTTTGTGGAGATTTTGTCGGTAGTCTTGCAGGTGGTATATTTCAAACTCACCCACGGCAAGCGCCTGTTTAAGATGAGCCCCATCCATCACCACTGCGAAATGTGCGGATGGAGCGAAGTGAAAATCTGTACGGTATTTGGGCTGATCACGGCTATTGGCGGTGGTATCGGGCTGGCGCTGGTGGCGTTTGGCCTGTAAAACGGGCGGCTTTTCGGGCCGCAAGAAGAAAAAGGAGGCGCAGTAGGTGCGTTCGGTTTCACAACGGCAACAAGCAGCCGCCCCACGGGGGATGGCTTCCGGCGCCCTGGCTCCGGAAGTGGGAAAAGTGAAAAAACGGGTACGCAAAAAGTTCCGGGTTTTCAGCGCCCGCAGTGGGGTTGACCGCCCGCTTTTCTACTTGATTCTGGTGCTGCTGGTGATTGGGCTGATCATGCTGTTTTCGGCCAGCTATGCCTACTCGTACTACTATTTTGACAACAGCTATCATTTTATCACGCCACAGGCGCTGTTTGCGATTTTGGGGCTGGTATTCATGGGGCTGATTTCCCTGTTTGACTACCATCACCTGCACAAATTTGCATTCCCCCTGTTTTTTGTCACGCTGGGGTTATTGGCCGCGGTAAAAGTGCTGGCGGGCACCAGTATTGCGCCTATCTTAAACGGCGCAAACCGGTGGCTGTATATCGGCCCCATTAACTTCCAGCCGTCGGAAATAGCGAAATTTACGCTGGTGCTGATTTTTGCGCACCTGATTTCGATCAACTACCACAAAATGGGCACATTCCGGTACGGGGTGCTGCCGTATCTGATCATCCTTCTGATGATCGCGGGCCTGATTTTGGTGGAAAACCATGTGTCAGCAACGCTCATTGTGCTGGCCATTGCGGCGGTGATGCTGTTCATCGGCGGCGTCAAACTGCGGTGGTTCGCCGTAGCGGGAGGTCTGGCCGGAGCCGGTATTTTGTATTTGCTCCTGTACTCCGACAAATTCAGCTATGCGCTGGAGCGTATTAAAGGATGGCTGGACCCGTTTAACCCGCCGGAAGGCGTCGATACCTGGCAAACCCAGCAGTCGCTCATGGCCATTGGCTCCGGCCAGGCTTTGGGGCTGGGGCTGGGACAGAGCCGGCAAAAATATCTGTATTTGCCCGAACCCCAGAACGACTTTATTTTCGCCATTGTGTGCGAAGAGCTGGGGTTTGTCGGGGCGCTGGTGATTATTTTGCTGTTTGCCCTGCTCATTTGGCGGGGGATCGTAGTTTCCCTGAATGCGCAGGATAAATTTGGTACCATGCTGGGCATTGGCATTACGGCCCAGGTGGGCATCCAGGTGATTTTGAATATCATGGTGGTCACCAACACCATTCACAATACCGGGATCAGCTTGCCGTTCTTCAGTTACGGCGGCACATCCCTGGTGATTCTGCTGTGCGAAATGGGTGTACTGTTATCGGTTTCGCGCAGCTCCAGTCTGGATAAGACATAGTGGAAAGGGAGGTCTTTTTGTGAAAGTACTGTTTGCCGGC
>CAJKJS010000029.1 GCA_905200265.1 uncultured Oscillospiraceae bacterium | reverse complement strand
GTTTGGATATGGCTCTTTGCCTAATCATGTCGAATATTTTAGGGAAGGATAAAGAAATTTCCCCCTTTTCGAATCAGACAAGATCCTTTATGATAAGAATAAAGTTTTATCTTGGTCATCGATGAAAGGAGCTTTTTTATGAAGGCACTTACCCCCCGTTTTCCTCATCTGCTGCATGGCGGCGATTATAATCCGGAGCAGTGGCTGGCTTATCCGGACGTACTGGAAAAAGATATTGAACTCATGAAAAAAGCGCACGTCAATTGTGTATCGCTGGGCATTTTTGCGTGGAGCCATTTGGAGCCGGAAGAAGGCGTATACGACTTTTCCTGGCTGGAAATGATCATCGAGCGGTTGTATAAAAATGGCATTTATACCATTTTGGCTACACCCAGTGGAGCACGCCCCCGGTGGATGGCACAAAAATACCCGGAAGTTCTGCGGGTGGCCGATAACGGTGTACGCAATGCATATGGCGACCGCCACAATCACTGCCTTACTTCCCCCATTTACCGGGAAAAAGTCAAGCAAATGAATACCCGGCTGGCTCAGCACTTTGCCGGCAATCCGGCTGTCATTTTATGGCATATCAGCAACGAATATAGCGGGGCTTGTTACTGCCCTCTGTGCCGAAAGGCCTTTACCCAGTGGGTGAAACAAAAATATGGCACCCTAGAAAATCTGAACCACGCCTGGTGGGCTGATTTTTGGAGCCATACGTATACGTCCTGGGATCAGGTGGAGCCGCCTCTTGCCAATGGGGATTCCACGCTGCATGGACTCAATCTCGATTGGAAACGGTTTACCACCGATCAAACGGTAGACTTTATGCGGGAAGAAATTCGTGCGGTCAAACAGGTCAATCCTACCCTGCCGGTGACAGCTAATTTAATGGGATTTTTTGACGGCCTTGACTATTTCCGCTTTGGGGACGACCTGGATGTTATTTCGTGGGATAACTATCCCTGTTGGCACCAGGGTGATAATATGGCCATTGCAGCTCAGGCCGCGGCCAGTCATGACTTGATGCGTTCCATTAAACGCGCCCCCTGGCTACTCATGGAAAGTACGCCCAGTATGACCAACTGGCAGCCGGTCAGCAAACTGAAACGACCCGGTATGCATGAACTGTCCTCTTTGCAGGCGGTGGCTCATGGGGCCCAGTCGGTGCAGTATTTCCAGTGGCGTAAAAGCCGCGGCTCGTTTGAAAAGCTCCATGGCGCCGTGGTGGATCACAACGGCGAAGGCAATACCCGGGTGTTCCACGACGTCGAAAAAACCGGGGAATGGCTCCAGCGGCTGGATGAAAAAATCTATCCCACTAGAGTGCAGCCCAAAGTAGCCATCGTATATGACTGGGAAAATCGTTGGGCGGTAGAAGATGCCAAGGGACCTCGCAACGGCGGACTGCATTACCTGGAAACGGTGCTGGCTCATCACCGGGCCCTGTGGGAAAAAGGGATTGCAACCGACTTAATTGATATGACGAAGAGCCTTGACCGGTATAAGCTGGTAATCGCTCCGATGAACTATTTGTACCGGAAAGGCTATGCCGAAGCCCTGCGGAACTTTGTCAAAAACGGCGGTACGCTGGTCGGTACGTACTGGAGCGGTATTGTGGATGATACCGACCTTTGCTACTTGGGTGGTGTACCCGGCCAGGGCATGATGGAAGTGTTTGGTATTTGGAACGAAGAAACGGATGCCCTGTATGATGGAGAAACGAACACCTTGATACCCGAAACCACGGCTGGTTTCCCGCAAAAAGCGTATGAAGTGAGCGAATTATGCGCGCTCGTTCATGCTCAGGGGGCCCAGGTATTGGCCACGTATGGCAGTGACTTTTATCAGGGAACGCCGGCACTAACGGTACATGCCTATGGAAAAGGCCAGGCGTACTATGTAGCAGCTCGCACGGGCCTAGACTTTCTGCGCGATTTTTACGAGACTTTGCGTAAGGAGCTGGCTCTGCCCCGGGCTTTGCACGCGGAATTCCCCGCCGGTGTGGTGGCAACGCGCCGTCAGGGGGACGAAAATGATTTTGTTTTCCTGCAAAATTACGGCGATACGGAACAGATTGTACAGTTGCCTGCGGGTATGACAGATGCACTGACAGGGGAACCCGTCAATAAAGTGCAGTTGTCTGCTTACGGGATCAGTGTGCTGCAAACCGCTGGTAGCGGGATATCGAAATGGGAAGAATGACTAAAATATCCCATCTTATGCACGAATTTTCTATAGTGTTCGGCGTACTTTTATGATAAAATAAAAAGAAAGCTGGTTCAGTTGTATAACTGGCCGCCAAGTTTGGAAATAAAAGACGGACACAGGAGGAATGGCGCATGGCTATTTTAATCAATGAAGAAAAAAAGCTTTTTACGCTGCAAACGCAGCACGCCACGTACCAGATGAAAGTGGGACCGTATGGGTACCTGCTGCACCTTTACTACGGGGCCAAAGTGGCCGATGATGAAGATTTGTCGGCGTTTGTAACACCGGTGGAATACAGCTTTTCGGGACAGCCCTATGAAACAGGCATGGACCGGAACTTCTCCACCGATATCATGCCTCAGGAATATTCTGTGTTTGGCAGTGGGGATTACCGCAGCGCTTGCTTAATGGTGGTAAACCAAGACGGCAGCCGGGAAAGCGATTTGCGGTATGTGTCGCATGAAATCCTGTCCGGTGCCGCAAAGCCCGAAGGCCTTCCCTATGTGTATGATAACGGCGGCGAAGCAGAAACTCTGGCGATTTTGCTGGAAGATCCGGTTACGCACGTACAGGTAACCCTATATTATACGGTCTTTGAAAACCGCGATGCGATTACCCGTTATGCGGTCATCCATAATGCCAGCGGTGCTCGTGTGGAACTGGAACGGGCCTTGTCTATGTGCCTGGACTGCCGGTGGGGCGACTACGATCTGATCAGCTTCTATGGCCGTCATGTGTTTGAACGCGCGTTCGAACGTACGCCGGTACGTCATGGCAAAATTGTAGTGGACAGCGTGCGCGGCGCTTCCAGCCACCACGAAAATCCGTTTGTGATTCTGTGCAGCCATGATGCCACAGAAGAAAGCGGCGAATGCATAGGCGTAAGCCTGATGTACAGCGGCAACTTCCTGATGGAATGCGAATATGACCAGATTAACCAGACCCGTCTGACCATGGGGATTCATCCTCAGGCATTCCGGTGGGTACTGGAAGATGGCAACAGCTTTACGACCCCCGTGGCGGCGATGGTATATAGCGAAAAAGGGCTGGGTGAACTGTCCCTGCGGCAGCATGCCATGATTCGCCATAATGTATGCCGTGGCGAATATAAACTGAAGCATCGTCCGGTGCTGATTAACAACTGGGAAGGAACGTACTTCGACTTTGACGAAGAAAAACTGTACCAGATTGCGAAGAATGCGTCGAAGATCGGTATTGAAATGCTGGTTATGGACGACGGCTGGTTTGGTAAACGCGATAGCGATACCTCGGGGCTGGGCGACTGGTTTGTCAATGAAAATAAAATCCATGGCGGGCTGAAAAAACTGGTGGACCGCATCAATGGGCTGGGTATGAAGTTCGGCATTTGGTTCGAACCCGAAATGATTAGCGAAGACAGTGATCTGTACCGGACTCATCCGGAATGGCGTCTGTGTGAAAAGAATCGTGAAGGGGTACGTAGCCGCTACCAGTTTGTGCTGGATATGTCCCGGCAGGATGTGCGGGATTACCTGTTTGACCGCATGAAGGATATTCTGTCCAGCGCCAACATTGAATACGTCAAGTGGGATATGAACCGTCATCTGGCTAATGTGTGGAGCGAACTGCTGCCCAGTGACCGGCAGGGCGAAGTATATCACCGCTTTATGCTGGGTGTTTATGACCTGCTGGAACGCATTACGACGGCTTTCCCCCATGTGTTGTTTGAAGGCTGCTCCGGCGGCGGTGGACGTTTTGACGCCGGCATGCTGTACTATACGCCTCAGATTTGGTGCAGTGACGATACGGATGCCATTGAACGGGTGTTTATCCAGTACGGCACGTCGTTTGGATATCCGGTGTGCACCATGGGGTCCCATGTGTCGGATGTACCCAACTGGGGCACTGGCCGTACCACGCCGCTGAATACCCGCGGTGTCGTAGCCACATCCGGGAACTTTGGCTATGAACTGGATCTAAGCCGTGTCAGCGATGAAGAGCTGGATGTGATGAGAAAGCAGATTAAAATCTACCAGCGGCAATATGACTTGATCGCTTCCGGCCGTTACTACCGGCTGTTAAGCCCGTACGAAGGGCACATTGCAGCCTGGCAGTTTGTCAGTGAAGATGGTTCGCAGTCGCTGCTCGATTTGGTGCAGCTCAAAGCCAAACCGGCGGATGCACCTTTGTGCATCCGGCTGCGCGGGCTGAAAGAAGACGCCAAGTATCGCATTACCTCCGGGGAACTCAACCCGGTACATACGGGCAATGACGAGATGGATAAACGGCTGAATATCCCCATGGATACCGTGATGAGCGGGGCGGCTCTGATGCACGCTGGGCTATATATCTATCCTCATCCGTTCGGCGATTTTGACGCTAAACAGTTTGAAATCCACGAAATCTAATACTGAAGGGGACCTTCCTATGGAAGGCCCCCTTTTTTTGCAAAAAAAGGGCAAAATTTCCCCAGGAATCCGAAAAAAAGAATGATTCGGTTTGACATTATATCCGGAATCGGATAGCATAATAAGAAGAGTGCTTGTGGGGACAATCTTCCGGCATGGGAAGATACATGAGAAAGGAGTTTGATCGGATGAAACTGGCGGAACTGTTGGCCAACCCCAAATATGGGAAAGTCATTATGCGGAAAATTCTGCTGATTATCACGTTTACCATCTTACTCATTTTTGGTTTGTTTAATACGCAGACGCTTTTAAACGTCTTCTTTACCATTTTGAATGCAGCCACTCCTTTTTTAAGCGGTATTTTTGTGGCGTATATTCTGAATGTCATTGTGAAAGCATTTGAAGAGCATGTCTTCAATTTCTTAAACCGTAAGAAATACAAGTGGTGGCTGCGTATACGCCGGCCGTTCTGCATTTTCCTTTCGATTTTGGTGTTGGCGGGCCTGTTTACCATGTTTTTGTGGTTCATTGTACCCGAACTGATCCAGTCTTTGAGCACCTTGGCCGATCATGTGCCCGGGTATGTGGCATCGCTTACCAAATGGGTCAATGAAACGCTGGCCTATTATAATATTACCAGTGAACAGATCAACTTTTTGCAGATTGACTGGTCGGCTTTGATTACCCAGGCCACCCAAATTACGTCGGATTTCCTTGGAAATATCTATAATATGACCGTGTCGGTGGCATCGGTGCTGTTTACGTTTTCCATGAGCATGATCTTTTCGTTCTACATGCTGGGGCGGAAAGAACGCCTCATGCGCGGCATGCGCAGTATTTTGTATGGCTTTCTGCCGGCTCATCGAGCTCGCCGGATTATTGAACTTTCGGCTATCAGCAATCGCATTTTCAGTAGCTTTGTAGCGGGACAAATGACCGAATCCCTGATTATCGGCTTTTTGTTCTATATCGGAACGACAGCGATGCAATTGCCGTATGCCATGCTGATCAGCTGCTTTGTAGGCATGCTCAGCCTGATTCCCATGGTGGGTTTTTATGTAGGGGTAGCCATTGGCTGCATTATTTTGGTGATGGTGAATCCCATTTATGTGGTGTACTTTATTATCTTTACCATGATTGAACAGCAAGTGGAAGGCAACCTCATCTACCCCCGCGTGGTAGGAACCAGTATTGGCTTGCCGGGAATTTGGGTGCTATTCTCTGTGCTGGTCTTTGGCGGCCTGTTTGGCATTATGGGTATTCTGCTGGGGATTCCCAGTATGTCGGTGGTGTATACCCTCTTTAACCAGAACCTTGCCAACCGGCTAAAGGCTCGCCATATAACCGATGAGGTAATCAACGAGCCGGTGGATGTGGATTCCCTTTTGAAGAAGGATACCGGAAGCCCACTAAAGAAATTGTCGCTGCATTTGCGCCGGAAGCGTCTGCATCGGGCCAAACAGCAAGAAAAAAGAACCCACGAGGCGGAAAAGCAGTGGGAAGAACTCGATCGCCAGGCTGAAAAGATGTCCCAATCGGTTGAGGAACCATCCGGCGATTCAAAAGAAGATACCTAATGAAAAAAGCACCCGGCTGCATCGGATTCGGGTGCTTTTTTGTGAGTGGATCTCGGTCCTTTTCGGCATAATCCTGCCTGTCTTTTTCATACAAAGTAGAAAAAAAGCAGGGAGGCACAAAGAAAATGGTGGAACAGGGCATAGAAAGGCTGTCCCGCCTGTTGTGGGGCTGGCCGGTATGGATGGCCATACTGGTGTTTGGCGTGTGGTTCACGATAAAAAGTCGCGGGTTTCAATTTACTCATTGTATAAAAGTTTGGAAATATACGCTATTTTCGAAGGAATCCGGGAAAAAATCCGGTATTAGCAGCAAACAGGCGTTGTCGGCGGCACTGGCGGGTTCCGTTGGAACCGGAAATTTGGCCGGCGTAGGGGCTGCCCTGTTAGTCGGAGGCCCGGGGGCTATTTTTTGGATGTGGATTTCCGCCCTTTTCGGGATGGCAACTATTTTTTGTGAAGTGATTTTGGCCATGCAAAACCGATCGACAGCGCCAGGCTTCCAACCGTTGGGCGGCGCGATGGTGACACTGTCCCGCCGGCTGCACAGTCCGGTTTTGGCGGGGATTTTTGCAGTCGGTTGTATCGGGGCCTCTCTGGGCATGGGATGTTTGGCGCAAGTTCATGCGGCCGTACCGGCTGCGAAGACCTTTTCCCTATCTCCCCTTTGTTTAGGAATTCTAATAAGTGCCGTGCTGTTTGTGGGGTTTGGAGGGCTTAGGCGTACCGTAGCCATCACCGAAAAATTGGTGCCAGTGATGACCGCGTTTTTTTTAGGCATGTGCCTGTGGGTTTTATTATGCCGGTGGGATCGTATTCCCGGGGCTGCTGCCGCCATTCTACAACAGGCCTTTGATTTACGTGCCGTGGGAAGCGGCGGCGCATGCGGGTTATTTTTGGCCATGAAAACCGGAGTGACCCGGGGCATTTTTACGAATGAAGCGGGTCTTGGCAGTGCCGTGTTTGCGTATGCGGGCAGTGAGGAAAAAGACCCGGTGCGGCAGGGATGCTGGGGGATTGTGCAGGTAATGATTGATACACTGCTCATGTGTACCTTAACAGCGCTGTGTCTGTTAGTATCTGGCATCGGCATGGACACTGAATCGGAAGGAGCTGCCTATTGCCTGCATGCGTTTGCTGCTGTTTTGGGGCCCTGGGGTGAAAAGGGAGTAAGCCTTTGTACCCTATTATTTGCCATTGCCACTTTGTTTGCATGGCAATGCTATGGGCGCACTGCCTGGCGCTTTTTGTTTCGGGGCCGGGGTGAAAACTTATACCGGCTGCTGTTTGCCGCGACGGCCCTATGGGGCGTTTTTCAAAGTGAAAATGCCGTGTGGGCCCTGAGCGATGCCTGTAACGGATTGATGGCACTGCCCAATTTAGTGATGCTGTACCGGCTGTGGCCTGAAGCGGTTGTAGCCGTCAAAGATTTTTGTAAAAAAGAAAGGAAAGAAAAAGATGAGCACGCCTTTAACCGACGCTTTGCGCCACCATCTGGCGCTGAACCGGGCTCCGTTCCATACGCCCGGCCATAAAGGACATATGCCCGACGTGTGGGGGCTGGATTTGACGGAATTGCCGGACACCGACAGCTTGTTTGAAGCAAGCGGCCCCATTTTACAGGCCGAGGAACAAGCCGCTCAGCTTTTTCATGCTCGACGTACGCTATTTTCCGCGGGCGGCTGCACGCTGTGCTTACAGTCCATGTTGCGCCTGGCGTTGCCCCAAGGCGGAAAAATCTTGGCAGGGCGGGTGATTCACCGCAGTGCGGTGAACGCTATGGCTCTACTGGATATTATTCCCGTTTGGCTGTTACCGGAACAAGATGCCGGCATGGGATTGCCCGGGCGCATCAGTCCCCAAAAGGTGGAAAAGGCCCTGCAAGAGCAGCCGGATATCAAAGCGGTGTATCTGACCAGCCCCGATTACTTTGGGGTGTGTTCGGATATCGGTGCGATTTGCCGGGTAGCACATGCTCACGGTGTACCGGTATTGGTGGATAATGCTCACGGGACGCATTTGGGGCTGCTGGCTGGGGTGATGGACGGCGTGGATCATCCTCTAGCGCTGGGAGCCGATTTGACAGCGTGTTCGGCCCATAAAACACTGCCGGTGTTGACAGGCGGCGCGTTTTTGAATGTGGGCGACACGCCTATTGCCAAAGAAAACCGGTATAGCGAACGGGCCAAAGAAGCGATGGCGCTGTTTGGGTCCACCTCCCCTAATTATATGACCATGGCATCGCTGGAGCAGGCTGCTGAGTGGGCGCGGCAGGAAGGAAAAGAGGCTTTCCGCAAGGTAGTCAAGCGCATGGAACCGCTGTGGCAGCTTTGTGAGGAAAAACACCTGCCCCTACCGCTAGGGCCAAGAGATAAAAGCCGGTTGAGTTTTTGTACACTGCCAGCGGGACTTACAGGGGAACAGGCCGCCCAGCAGTTGCGCTGTGAAGGGGTGGAACCGGAATATGCCGATGGCGGCTGGGTGGTATGTATTCTCACACCTCAAAATACCCAGGAAGACCTACAAAAACTGTACCGCGCTATTTCGCTGTTACCCAATGGGGACCCCAATTTTGTAGACCACAAGGCGGTACTGCCGCCGCTGCCGCCTGCTCCCCTATCGCCGCGGCAGGCCATTTTGCAGGAAAGCGAACGGGTGCCGCTGGAACAGGCCGTGGGACGTATTGCCGCCGTATCGGCTTGCCCGTGTCCACCCGGGGTACCGGTTGTCATGCCCGGTGAGAGAATTACAAAAAAAATTACTGAATTTTTATATTCCTATGGCTTTTCTTTCATAGAAGTGCTACAATAAGTATACAGCTTCACGGCCTTTTGGGCTGTGAACCCGAATTTGACTTCCCGAATCTGGAGGTAACCCGCTATGATGAAACTTGTATTGGCAATCGTGAGCAATGATGACAGCAGTGCGGTTTCCAGCCATCTGACCCGGGCCGGTTATCAGGTAACGAAATTGGCCACCACGGGCGGCTTTTTGCTGGCCGGTAACACCACGTTTATTTGCGGTGTGGAGGAAGAAAAAGTCGACGATGTGATCGATATTATCAGTAAACAGAGCAGCCGCCGTACGCAGATTGTGCCCAGCACTTCGACCATGGATGTAGGCATGTACTCTTCGTTCCCGGTGGAAGTAACGGTGGGTGGTTCCACGATCTTTGTGCTGAATGTGGATCGCTTCGAAAAAGTTTGATCCATGCAGTTCCCCGGTTTTTATGGAAATTTAGCTGTCCGGGATTCACTCTCGGCAGCCTTTCAGGCAGGCCGCCTTCCCCATGCGATTTTACTCCAGGGGGAAGACGGCCTTGGTAAGTCTGTGCTGGCACAGTTGCTAGCAAGGGCACTCGTATGTACAGCAGGTCCCGAAAAAGCGCCGTGTGGGGTGTGCCCTGCCTGCCGGAGGGCTTTGGCCGGTTCGCATCCGGATATTGCGGTGGCGCAGACCGGCACCAAAAGCGGGGGCATTTCCATTGAGGAAGTGCGCCGGTTGCGGCTTTGGGCCGCCCCAAAACCCAGCGAAGCTCCGGGGCGCGTGGTGCTGTTTTTTCACATGGAAAAAATGCAGCCCCCCGCTCAAAACGCCTTATTAAAGATTTTGGAAGAACCACCTTTGGGGGTTCATTTTTTGCTTACCTGCTCGTCGGCCGCGTCTGTACTCAGTACGATTCAGTCCCGTGCGCAAATTCTGACACTATCTCCTCTGTCTCTCGATGATTTGCGCCAGGCAGCACTGGAACAACATGCCGGTGAAGATGCGGAAAAAATGGAGCGGCTTTTGCCCCTTTGCGGCGGGAATTTGGGGAAACTCAGCCAATTGCTCACGGAAAAAGCGGGGCAATCGGCCCGGGAACAGGCCGAAAAACTTCTCATGGCCATGTTGGCACCGCGGGAAGCGGATTTGATGGAAGCCACCGTTCCCTTTTTGAAAGAAAAAGCCCGATTCCGTGAAATTGTTTTGCAAATGCAGTGGTTAGCCCGGGATGCGTGCGCTCTGCGCATGGGCGCGGCTTCCCTATCAGGGTCGCCGGTGTCTCAGGCTCTTTCCCAGTCCCTTACCCGGGAGCGGTTAATGGCATTGCCGGATTTTTTGGAAGAAACGGTACAAAATGTAGACCAGAACGGCAACATGAATTTATTGCTGACATGGTTTTGTGCGCGGTTGCGCGCACTGGCCGGTCAATAACGGTAGAATAGCCCCTTTTATACAAAGGGGC
>CAJKJS010000028.1 GCA_905200265.1 uncultured Oscillospiraceae bacterium | reverse complement strand
GTAACAGGTGTCTTGACAATCTGCTTTTCTTCATCCTACAATGACAAAAAGGATAGAAGGGGAGGGCCTTTTTCTATGGAACAGGAAAAAAACAGATGGCTTGCGGATATATCCGAATCTCGTTTGCGGGATGATATGGCACACATCAGTCGATGGTACCGGTATACGGGTTCCTGGGATGGAGAAGCGTGTGTGGATTACATCTTGGGACAACTGAGGGCATATGGTATTCCCTGTCATGCGGAATCATTTGAATTTCTACGCAGTTATCCGATTAGCACTCAGCTATATGTGGAAGAAAACGGAAAATGGCGGCAGATTCAGGCTATGGCAGCGGTGTTTAGTGCATCGTGCCAGGATTTGCAGGGCCCTCTGTGGTGCGATGAGGCGACGGATGGTACCGATTTGGCAGAGAGCAGACGGCTTTCCGCCATGCGAGGCAAAATTGTCCTGACTCGCCGCCGCCATGGGGAAGAAGTTATCAAAGCGTTTCTGCATGGTGCATTGGCGGTTATCAGTGTGTGGGATACCCCAGAAGACAGGCTGCATCACAACACCATCGGCACCGTATGGGGTGGACCGGCCCCGGAAAATTTGTGGCGTTTTGGTACTGTGCCGGCTATGTGCGTTACCCAGCGGGACGGAGAAGCCTTGTGGGATGATGTTGTCGCGGGCCGGGTGACCCAGGCACGTTTAACCGTGCAGATGGCTGAGCAGGTTGTCACAGCCCGCATGCCGGTTGCCGATATTCCCGGTAAGCGGGACAGCTTTTTGCTCGTAAACGGCCACTATGATTCCTGGTACGAAGGGGTTACCGACAATGCGGCTGCTAACGTGGCCCAAATAGAGTGTGCCCGGGTACTGTGGAAAAATCGCCATTTATTGCAGCGTGGCGTGCGGTTTGTGTGGTGGGGCGGACATTCTGATGGGCGATATGCCGGTTCAGCGGCGTATGCCGACCGTCATTATGAAGAATTGCGACAAAAGTGTATTGGGCAGCTCAATCAAGACATGTTTTCCGGGATCAACTGCCAATTGGTGGGAAAGGCCACCGGTGGGATGGAAAAAGAAGGGCTCTTAAGGACCTGGATTCAGGAATCCGGGGCTAAGTGCGGCCAGGTGACCGATGGGCTCAACCGTTCGTCGGATGAATCGTTTTCCGGCATTGGGCTGCCGTTTTCCATGATGAGCTCGTTTACGCCTGAACCCGGCAGCGAATGGTTACCCCACTGGCCCGATTCCGCCGGGCCGTGGTGGCATACGGTGGATGACGACATGACCCGGCTGGATTGGGAGTATCTGGTTCGGGATACCCGGGTTATGGTGCATATGGCGGCATCGCTGACCGTTGCCAGGGATTTGCCGGTGGACATGCCTGGATTTATCCAGAAAATGGATCGGGCATTAGCTCAAATTGAAGAAGAGTCGGACCCTTGTTTTACGCTGCATGACGTGCGGGCCCGGTTGCAAAAACTAAAGGATGCGCTGGAGCCCTTACAGACCCTGGTAGATGCCAACACCCTGCCCAATAGCGACCCATTGGTGCAAACTTTTGCAGGAGGCCTGATGCGCCTTTGCTATTCCTGGGGCAGTGAATATGAACATGACGATGCCTATGCGGGATCTTCGCTCTTTTCCCAACTACGAAAGGCCGTGGGCCTTACCCGGGAAAACAGCCGTCCAGTTTATTTTCTGGCGGTGCAGAATCGTTTTCAGCGGCAAAAAAACCGGTTGCTCCTTGAAATAGAGGAGCTATATCAGAAAGCTATTACCTGGCCAGTGAACGAAAAGGAGCGATAACGATGGAAGGTAAACTATGGCAGGAAACACGTCCGATTTCGCAGCGCACCGAAGAGGGTACGAGGCTTTTACAAACCATTACTTCCCTAACCCAAGGGGAAACGTTTGCGATTTCTCACCTGGCGAATGCAGCTTCGCTTTTGTGGCACTCCCTACCGGGGATTAACTGGGCGGGGTTTTATCTGCGTCAGGGGGATGAGCTGCGGTTGGGGCCGTTTATGGGGCGCCCGGCCTGTTTGCGCATCCCGCTGGGCCGGGGCGTGTGTGGTACGGCGGCCGCTTTGGGACAGGTACAGCGGGTACCGGATGTACATGCATTTCCGGGACATATCGCCTGTGACAGCGCTTCGAACAGCGAAATTGTCATTCCCATGTGGCAAAACGGAAAAGTAGTAGCAGTGCTGGATATTGACAGTCCGTTTTTGGCCCGTTTTTCCGAAGAAGATGAGGCATTTCTTACGGCGTTCGCGGCCCGGTTATGTGATGCCTGCGATTTTTCTCTTTCTCTCATTGTCCCCGATTGACAGCCGCCACTTTCTTCTGATACAATCAGTCTGGCGGGAAAAAAGACCGCCATTTTTTCAGAAGAAGAGGAGGAGATACGGTGAGCGGGCACGTAATGGATATGACGAAGGGCCGTCCGCTTTCGTTACTATGTCGGTTTGCTTTGCCACTTATGGCAGGCAACGTTTGCCAGCAACTATATGTGACGGTGGATACGCTGGTCGTAGGGCGCGGTGTGGGTGTAGACGCCCTGGCAACTTTGGGGGCAGCGGATTGGCCTACCTGGTCGGTGCTCAGTGTGATTATTGGGCTGGTACAAGGTTTTTCCCTACTGGTGGCCCAGCGCTTTGGAGCCAAAGATGAAGAAGGAATTCACCGGTCCGTTGCGGCTACCTTATGGCTCAGCCTGTTTAGTTCCCTAGGCTTGACAGTCATTGCACTGCTTGGCTCCCGGCCGCTGCTGCAAGTTTTGCAAACCCCACCGGAAATTCTGGAAGGCGCGCTTTTGTATGTGCGTATTCTGTTTAGCTGCATTTTGTTTAACGGTGCATACAATGCCTTTTCATCGATTTTGCGGGCACTGGGAGACAGCCGTACACCGCTAATTGCCATGCTAGTGGCATCGGTGAGCAATATTGCACTAGATCTGCTGTTTGTTATGGGGTTTCATTGGGGCGTAATGGGGGCCGCTGTGGGTACCGTGATGTCTCAGCTGATTTCGGCCTTAATTTGCCTGCGGGTTATGCTGCGTATGCCTCAACTGCGCATGAGCCGGGAAGAACGCCGGTGGGATGGTCGGCTGGCAGTAACTCTTGTCAAGTTAGGAGCTCCCATGGCTTTGCAAAATCTGATCATTGCCGTGGGCGGGCTGTTTGTACAGTGGGTTGTTAACCAGAATGGTGTTCTGTTTGTGGCCGGCTACACAGCCACCAATAAATTATATGGTCTGTTGGAACTGGCGGCCGTATCATTTGGCTTTGCCGTGAGTACGTTTGCCGGGCAAAACCTTGGGGCCGGACAAATCCGCCGGATACGCAAAGGTGTGCGTACCGCCGCCTGGCTGGGCGTGGGCGTAGCCGTAGTGATTGCCGCCGCGATGCTGCTGTTTGGGAAAGCTATTGTTGCCTGTTTTGTATCGGGCGATACAGCGCAGGTGGATCAAGTCATCAATATTGGGTATCAGTATTTGTGCATCATGTCTTGGGCGCTACCGGTGCTGTATCTTTTGCACCAGTACCGTTCGGCCCTGCAAGGGATGGGCAACACCGTGGCCGCTATGGTTTCGGGCTTTTTTGAATTGTTTATGCGGGTCTTGGCGGTTCTTACTCTGCCCAACTGGTTGGGTGAAGTGGGGATCTTCTACGCGGAACCCCTGGCATGGATCGGGGCTGTGATTGTTTTGGCACCTTGCTGCTATCGCCGCATACACGATCTGCGTATGCAATACCCCAATACATAATACGCAAGCGTCGTGTGAACTTGGAAATGTACGAACTAAGTTCACACGTACAGTTTCTTTTGAAAAAACAGTTTGAATTTGCAATTTTTCCTTGACTTTTGGGCATGGTACGTGTATACTAAAGTTAAAGTTGAGAATAATTCTCATTTTTAAAAGGAGGTACGCATGATGGAACTCAAAGGGTCCAAAACGGAAAAAAACTTAATGGCAGCATTTGCCGGTGAATCGGAAGCTCGTAATAAGTACACCTATTACGCATCCAAAGCGAAAAAGGACGGCTATGTGCAGATCGCGCAGCTGTTCGAAGAAACGGCAGCCAATGAAAAGGAACACGCCAAAATTTGGTTTAAAATCCTTCACGGCGGCGCTGTAGGCGGTACGGCCGAAAACCTGCAGGATGCAGCGGCCGGGGAAAACTACGAATGGACGGATATGTATCCCACTTTTGCCAAAGAAGCGCGGGAAGAAGGGTTCCATCAGATTGCAGCTCTGTTTGAAGCAGTGGCCGCTATTGAAAAGGAACACGAAGAACGGTACCGTAAGCTGCTCGCGAACGTAGAAGGCGGGCTGGTATTCTCCCGTGATGAAGACCAGATTTGGCAGTGCAGCAACTGCGGCCACATTGTGGTGGGCAAAAAAGCACCGGAAGTCTGTCCCGTGTGCAGCCATCCGCAGGCTTATTTCCAGATCAAAGCGGAAAACTATTGATCATATTGATTCCTATGGCGGGGCTTCCTGTTGGAAGCTCCGCTTTTTTTATGCTTTTTTCGCCCGCTTTACACAACTTTTGTTTGGGTTTATAATAAATAACATATTAAAAATTGTGGGCAAAGAGCCAAATGAAAGGAAGCGGGGCTACTATGGTGAAAGCCGATATGCAGGAACAATACCGAAAAATGACCGAAACGCCCATCCCCCGGTTGGTGCTTACCCTGGGCATTCCCACCACGATTAGCATGTTGATTACGAACCTGTACAACATGGCGGACACGTTTTTTGTGGGGACCCTGGGTACCAGTGCCAGTGGGGCCGTGGGTATTGTATTTGCGCTTATGGCTATTATTCAGGCCTTTGGTTTTATGTTCGGACACGGCGCCGGCAGTAACATCAGCCGGCTTTTAGGGGCCCGGCAGGTGGAGCGGGCCCGTACGTTTTCGGCTACCAGTTTTTATGCGGCTTTAGGGGCAGGGCTGCTGATTACCTTCCTCGGGTTATTGTTTCAAGATCCGCTTTTGCGGCTGCTGGGCAGTACGGATACCATTTTGCCTTATGCTCGTACCTACAGCTTCTACATTTTGCTGGCGGCACCCGCCATGGCAACCAGCTGTGTGATGAACAATATTTTGCGTTATGAGGGCAAAGCGACTTTTGCCATGGTGGGGCTTGTCAGTGGCGGATTACTGAATATTTTGGGCGACTATTTACTCATCAGTGTATTTTCCCTGGGGGTAGCAGGGGCCGGATTATCGACAGCGATTTCTCAGTATATCAGTGCGGTTATTCTGGCGGTGCCTTATGTGGCCAAAATGGTGCAAAGCAGTCTTGCGCCCCGGTACATCACCCGGCAGCCCCGAGACCTGCTGACGATTATCACCGTTGGATTCCCCAGCCTCATGCGTCAGGGGCTCAATAGTGTCTCGTCCATGATTTTAAACGGTTGCGCCGGTCCTTATGGCGATGCGGCTATTGCGGCTATGAGTATTGCTTCCCGGGTAATGAACTTCCTATTTTGTGTGGGACTTGGTGTAGGCCAGGGATTCCAACCGGTCAGTGCCTTCAATTATGGGGCTAAAAAATATAGCCGCGTGAAAAAATCAGCGTATTTTACCTGTTTCTTTACCATGGGGCTGCTTACCCTGGCGGCTATTGTTGGGGCTATTTTTGCCATGCCGATTGTCACGTTTTTTCGGGATGACCCTGATGTTATTGCCATTGGTACCATAGCATTACAGGCACAGTGCCTGTCACTGCCGTTCATGCCTTTGTCGGTGTGTGGGAACATGCTGTTCCAAAGCATTGGTAAAAGCGGACGGGCTACCTTCCTGGCCAGTAGCCGCAGCGGTCTGTTTTTCATTCCCGTTTTGCTTATCCTCAACGCTACAATGGGCCTTTTTGGGCTACAGATTTCCCAAGCCGTGTCCGATATTCTATCGGCGGCGGTCACTTTACCGCTGGCGACGAATTTTCTGCGCAGCTTACCTCCGGACGGGGCGGAAAACCCGTCGTAAAAACGAAAAAAACGCCCTTTCCTGTAAGGAAAAGGGCGTTTTTCTATGCTTTCACTTTTTATTTGATGGTTACCAGTTCATAGTCACAGGTACCAAGGCCAATCTTTTCGGCATGTTCCAATCCCACACGCCACGTGGAGGCCGGGGTGGTGTCCACAAAATGGTCACCGGTGGGGGTAAAGTCCGGATCGGCCAGATTGTCCCCTAGCAGGCTGTTGCGGTTGGGGGTAGCGGCGTTAACCGCATCGGCACAGGCCTGATCCAGAGCAACCGGGTCAAAGCTCGCATACATGCCGATATCCGGCACAATGGGGGTATCGTTTTCGCCATGGCAGTCGCAATAGGGGCTTACGTCCATGACAAGGCTGATATGGAAGCAGGGACGCCCATGGCATACAGCCTGGGTGTATTCTGCAATTTTACAGTCCAGCACGTCGTTTGCGTTGGAATTGCGGTTGGAAATGGCGTCGAAATTGCACCGTCCAATGCAGCGGCCGCACCCGGCGCACTTTTCCGGATCGATGTGGGCTTTGCCCCGTTCGTCATAGGAAATAGCGTCCTGTCCGCATTCCTTGGAGCACAGCCGGCATCCGCGGCACAGATGCGTGCTGACTACCGGTTTACCGTTATTGTGCTGGTCCATTTTACCGGCCCGGCTGCCGCAGCCCATACCCAGGTTTTTCAGCGCGCCACCAAAGCCCGTACATTCGTGGCCTTTAAAGTGCGTCAGCGAAATGACCACGTCGGCATCCATCACAGCGCGGCCAATGCGGGCCGTTTTGGTGTATTCGCCGTTTACCACAGGCACTTCCACTTCGTCCAGTCCACGCAGGCCGTCAGCGATAATTACCTGACATCCGGTCGAAAGGGGCGAGAACCCGTTTTCAAACGCTGCCGCCAAGTGTTCCGGGGCATTTTTCCGGGAACCGGGGTACAGGGTGTTGCAGTCCGTCAAAAACGGAATGCCGCCCTTTTTCCAAACTAGGTCGGCCACCGCTTTGGCGTAATTGGGCCGCAAAAATGCCAGGTTGCCCGGTTCGCCAAAGTGCATTTTAATTGCGACCAGTTTCTTTTCCATATCCATGGTGTTAAAGCCTGCCGCCATGATCAGCTTTTGCAGCTTTTGAATCTGGTTGACCCCGGGAGGACAGCGGAAATCCGTAAAATAAACTTTGGAAGCCATAGAATTTGTCTCCTTCTTTCTTTTTCTCAGTTTCATAGCGGACGAGCTGTTTCTTGGAAAAAGCCTCCACTTTCTTTGTACGTTAAGTGTAGCGCATTTTTAAAAAAAGGGCAATAAAAACTTTATGTTTCATTTGATGGGTAGAACCGGCGGGCCATGTGGGTCATCTCATCCACCGCCTGCTTGGGGGATATGATTTGAACCCGCCCGCCAAACTGGAAGACCCAACCGTAAAACGTGGGGCTTAGCTGCAGTGGTACCACCACGCGAAAATGTGTGTCATCCACCCGATGGGGCGTCAGCTCTTTGCCAAATCGATCATAAAACACATTCATCAGTTCATTTTCTGCTTCCAGTGTCACCTGTGTTTGGTTGCCGCCGAACATGCCAAACGTGTGCCGTACGTAATCCCCCACGATAAAGTGAGCCGGAGCGGGGCGAACCCAATCGGACAGAATGTGGATATCTTCCATTTTGTCCACACGGAAATGGCTGACGGTTTCGCGGCGTTCGTAATATCCTACCAGGTAGTAGTTTTCGTCGTCCCATACAAGAGCGTACGGGCTCACCACGGCAAACCGGCCGCCGTGGTGATATTCCTTTTTCCACCGTCCATGGGAATCGGGGCTGTATACATAGGAAAAATACCGGAATGATACCTTTTTTCCGCAGTGAATGGCCTGATGCAAAGGATCTACATTTAAGAGGGCCGCTTCGTTTGTCGTTTTACTGCGTCCTGTTAAGTACACCTGGCGCTGTAATTGCATGCGGGCAAAGCGATTCGTAAGCCCTGCAATTTTGCGAATGAGTACGCGGGAACGGGATTCGCTGATAAACCGGGAAGAAGCGACGGCATCGGTGAGCAGTTTTAGTTCCGGCAGAGTAAAGGTGTTTTCCCGCAAATAGTACTGCCCACCCCGATTTTCAATGGGCATACCCCATTCCCGCAAAATGGCGATATCGTCATACAGGCTTTTGCGTTCAGCGGAAATTTCTTCCTGTTCCAGCATGTCGATGAGTTTTATAATGGTAGTGGGATGTTCCCTGTCGGTTTCTTCCTGAAAATAACGCATCAGAAGAAGCAATTTCTTTTTCTGGTTAGCCTTTTTGGCCATGGGGTAACCCCCTTTCTTTTTTCCTTTTTCTTCCATTATACGGCAAAAACTGTCCCATAAAAAGGACTTTTTGTGTCCGGAGGGCCTATCTCTCTTGTCTTTTCTTTTGTCGTGACATGTGCTATACTACAGAAAGTAAGGAGGCGATCCATTTGCAGGGAACATCGGCACAGCGCAGAGAACAGATCTTGCAAGTTCTAAAAGAACAAAAAGGGCCGGTCAGCGCCAGTACATTGGCGCGTAGGTTTTCCGTCAGCCGTCAAATCGTAGTAGGAGATATTGCCCTGCTGCGAGCCAGCAATGTAGATATTCTGGCAACACCCCGGGGCTATTTGCTGCAAAAAAAAGAAGAGCCTGTGGGTGTACAGTTTACGGTAGCCTGTTGCCACAGCCAGGACGATATGAAAAAAGAGATGTATACCGTGGTGGATTTGGGAGGCGAGTTGGTTGACACCGTCATCGAACACCCGGTTTATGGTCAGCTAGTGGGATCGTTAAAAGTGGCCTCCCGCTTTGATGTGGATTTGTTCCTTGAAAAATTGGAACGCCATAAGGCTGAACCCTTGTGCCGGCTGACCGGTGGGGTGCACCTGCACACCATTTGTTGTCAGAATGAAGAAGCCAAGCAGCGCATAACTCAGGCCCTGCGGGAAAACGGCATTTTATTTGAAAAGGAAGAGTGACAGCGTGCAATATGATCGAATCGCACAGGCCACATTTCTCAGGCGGCCTAATCGCTTTGTCGCGGTTGTGTTGCTGGATGGGCAGGAAGTGCGCTGCCACGTGAAAAATACCGGGCGTTGCCGGGAGCTGTTGGTTCCGGGGGCGACTGTGTACGTGCAGCGCCATGATGAGCCAGGGCGCCGTACCGCTTGTTCGCTGATTACCGTGGATCGAGAGGGCGAATTGATCAACATGGATTCTCAGGCCCCTAACCGGGTGGCGGCTTCCTGGCTGCAAAGTGGACATGGCTTTTTACAAAACGGCTGCCTGCGTCCGCTCGTTTTGCGCCCCGAAACCGTTTTCGAAGATTCCCGATTTGACTTTTACGCCGAAACACCTGGTCCTTCCGGTAAGGTGCAGCGCCATTTTATCGAAGTCAAAGGTGTAACACTGGAAGAAAACGGGGTAGCTCGTTTTCCTGATGCCCCCACCACCCGGGGAGAAAAGCATGTGCGGGGCCTTATTCGCGCCCAGCAGCAGGGCATGCAGGGCCATGTGCTGTTTGTGGTACAGATGGCCTGTGCTCATAAAGTAGTGCCCAATGAGCAAACTGATCCGGCTTTTGCCGAGGCATTGCGGCAAGCGAAACAGGCAGGCGTCCACTTGTGTGCAGCAGTTTGCCAGGTAGAACCTGACAGCCTGATTATTACAGAAGAAATTCCGGTGGAAGTTTCATATTGACAGTAAAGAAAGGAAAAAAGATCATGATTGCAACGGTAACTCTCAATCCTTCGCTGGATTATATCGTACAAAGCAAAAAACTCATGCTCGGCGGCATTACCCGTACAGAAAATGAGGCCATTTACCCCGGAGGCAAGGGTATCAATGTGTCCGTTATGCTGGCATCACTAGGCATGGAAAGTTGTGCACTGGGCTTTTCGGCAGGCTTTACCGGCCGGGAAATCGAAGAGAGACTGCGTCAGCATGGTTGCCGCGTTTCTATGATTGAAGTGAAAGACGGCTTTTCCCGGATCAATGTAAAAATCCACGCTGAAGAAGAGAGTGAAATTAACGGCCGTGGTCCCATGATTACGGAAGCGGACGTGCAGCAACTGCTCCAGTCGGTTGCATCGCTGCACGAAGACGACTGGCTGGTACTGGCGGGCAGCATTCCTTCTGGCCTGCCAAAGGATTTTTACGCTCGTTTGATTCAACATACAGCCGCTGCTTGCATAGTCGATGCGGAAGGGGAAGCTTTACGCAGTGTACTGCCTTTCCGCCCGTTTTTAATTAAACCCAATGTACACGAACTGTCTCAACTGTGTGGGAAAGAGCTATCGGGCCGCCGTGAAATTGAAGAAGCGGCACGGTCTCTCCAGCAGCAGGGAGCCCGCCACGTGCTGGTGAGCATGGCTGGGGAAGGAGCTCTGCTGCTCACCGAAGACGGACAGTCTTTCTTCCGGGCGCCGAACCGGGGCACGGTGGTCAATTCCGTGGGCGCCGGGGATTCCATGGTAGCCGGGTTTCTGGCTGGATGGCTCATGACAGGGCAGATGGAACGGGCCTTAGAGCTGGGAACCGCTTGTGGTAGTGCCACAGCCTTTACCACGTGGATTGCCGGACGGGATCAGGTGGCTGCCCAGCTGCAAGATCCTGCGGTGTTTGGTCTAATACCGCAGCGCCGGGGTCACAGGGGCGAGGCTGTTACTCATTTAGCTGGGTTAGAGGGCGAACATGTGTGGGTTGAACTGGAACCCACAGGCCTGGTATGCTGTGCCGGGGCCGAAGAAGCCCCGCTGGAACTGGGGGATCTGTCCGATTGGTATCAAAGTGGTGTATTCCAGGTGCAGGGAGGCATGCTGGTGTCGGCCATTGATCCTAGCCGGCGGCTGCATCCGTTTAATAGCCAGATTCTGGGTATGTGGCGCTGGATGGAAGAAGAATAAAGTTTCTGATAT
>CAJKJS010000027.1 GCA_905200265.1 uncultured Oscillospiraceae bacterium | reverse complement strand
TTTCCTACACAGGGGGCGTTTTGTCTATTGTCTGTTTTTACTGGTTCGGTTCACCCCCTACGGGAGGAAGGGTTCTTTTTTTGGTTTTTACTTGACAAAGTCAAGAAACGAGCTTATACTTGACTTTGTCAAGAAAAAGGAGGAAAACCGGTATGTTCAACACGCTGGCCTATTATAACACGGTGCTGTACCGCTCCTTTACAGCGTACACCGCTGAACAGCTGGGACAAGTGGGGCTGCCGTTTGGGTTACTATTCCCCATCATCTATGTGGGCAAGCATCCGGGCTGCACCCAGGCGCAGCTGACCAAGGCGCTGGGGCTTGACTGGGGATATTCCCAGCGGTGTGTCGTAAAACTTACAGAAGAGGGCTTTTTGCGCCGGAACAAACAGGGCCGGGCCTACCATTTATCCCTGCTGCCCCGGGGCGAAGAGGCGTTTGCTTTGGGCCATCAGGTATTTTTCGACTGGGACCGGCAGGCCCTGGCAAGGTTAACCGAAGATGAACAGGGACAGCTTTTGCAATTACTCACCAAAATGGTTGGGCACAGCCCGCAGGATGAAAGGAAGAAAGAAATATGAGTTACGCGATTGTTTACAGCAGCCGCACCGGCAACACGGCCCGGCTGGCGAAAGCCCTACAGGAATTTTTGCCCGAACAGGAGTGCGTGTATGTAGGACCTCCGGACCCGAAAGCCCTTTCGGCTGACACACTGTATGTAGGATTTTGGACCGATAAAGGTACCTGTGATGCCGGTACCGCCGGGTTTTTGCCGGACCTTCGGGAACAATCGGTCTTTTTGTTCGGCACAGCCGGTTTTGGCGGTGATGACGCCTACTTTGCCCGGATTCTGGACAGGGTAAAAAAGCTGTTGCCCGCCGGGGTCACCGTACGCGGCACCTTTATGTGCCAAGGCAAAATGCCCCAAACGGTACGCATGCGCTATGAAGTCATGGCCGACAGCCCCCAGCGCACAGCTATGCTAGAAAACTTTGACCGGGCACTGCATCACCCGGATGAAGAGGATATAAAGCAATTGCTCGCCGCTGTCACAGCCTAACAAAAATGCCCGTCCGCTATGATAGCAGACGGGCATTTTTTCTGTTTCTTCTTGTATAGCCGCCCCCCATGCCCCCCCTACTGTAAGGGAAGAAGGTGAAAAAATATGCGCATTCCCTCCCACATTGGTATTATTCCCGACGGAAACCGCCGCTGGGCCAAGGCCCACGGGCTACCGAAACACGAAGGCTACCGGCATGGACTAGAGCCGGGACTTACCCTGCTGCGTTTAGCCCGCCAGGCCGGGGTACAAGAACTGACCTACTACGGGTTTACCACCGACAACTGCGGGCGGCCCCCGGAACAAGTGGAGGCGTTTTCGAAAGCTTGCAGCGAAGCGGTGAAAATGCTATGTTCTGAGCCCATCTCCCTTTTGGTGGTGGGGAATACCGACTCCCCCGTGTTTCCCGATGAGCTGCGCCCCTTTACCACTCGCACCGATATAAACAGCGGAGGCATGCGGGTAAATTTTCTGGTCAATTACGGCTGGGAATGGGATTTGGGGAACCTTCATGCCCCCGGATGTCACCGCCGCCAGATTGTAAACGGGTTGCGCTCCCGGGATGTGAGCCGGGTGGATTTACTCATCCGGTGGGGTGGTATGCGGCGGCTTTCGGGCTTTTTACCCGTGCAGGCGGTGTACGCCGATTTCTTTGTGGTGGACCGGCTGTGGCCCGACTTTCGGCCCGGGGATTTTGCCGAGGCCCTTTGTTGGTACCAAAAGCAGGATATCACCCGGGGCGGGTAATGCGGGATTATGCCCTAAAGGAGGGGTCTTCCTCTTCCCCGTGCCCGGGGTCCTGGGGCGGCGACTGCCAGGAAGGCGGCAACGGGTGCCACGGCGCAGGCGGGCGGCGGAAAAAGCAGCGTTTGATTTTTTGCAGCAGGCTTTCGATCAGCGAAAACCACAGCCGCCCGAACAGAAACACCAGGAGCAGAATCCCTATCCAAGCAAACAACCCTTTCATACGCTTACTTTTTCGCGTACCGGTTCATAAAGAAATCGGTAAACGCCGCCAGTTCCTGTTCCTGGGATACATATACATACAGCGTTTCGTCCGCCAACCAGTCGTAAGCGTTAATGCCGATGTAACTTTTCTTGTCGGGGTAAATAAGAAAGGCATCGGTGGGGTATTTATTGCGGTACGCTTTGCGGATGTCGGCACGACGGTACACGGTGGGGTCGCCGCAACCGGACAAATCGGGCACCGTAGGCACCACGATGATGGTTTCGTCCGCTTCGTTCCATCCCACAATCAAATTGCCAATTTTGGTTTTGCTGCCGTGGACAAACCCATAATTAAACCGGCTGACATCTTCGGTGTAGCCAAACAGCAGGCGGTACTTGTCACCGTCTTTGACCACCCCGTTAAATAGCGTGCGCATTTTCTTTTTGTTTTCGTCGCTCTTTATTTGATCGACTTCGGGGCCTTTACACAGTTTGCTGAAAAATCCCATGGTGTGTTGTCTCCTTTCAGGGCTGGCAACTTTCCGCAGCAATGGGAACTTGTGCTGCGGCGGATAAGCCGCCAAAAATAAAGATATTTTTTATATTTTGTCTTTATTTTATGGAAAAAGGGGCCCGCCCCCAAAAGGGCGGGTACAGATTTACTCTCCCCGCATACGGGTAAGCGCCATAATGATGGCGTCGATTTGGAAAGCCACCGTGGCATCAGCCGCTTCGGGCACCAACAGCGGCAGGGTGTCGGGAATCGCCCGGCGCAAGATCACCACCGTCAGGCACAAATTGATCATCAGCGCCACCCGGTCATCATCCGGCTCCACCCCAAAGCAGCGCAGCAGCTCCCAGAATAGGGCCGCCTGTTTTACGCGGAACTGCCGGTAGCTGTCCGGCGACAGGCGGGCAAACAGCTGCTGCTGTTCCTGCAGCGTCATGACCGCTACCCCGCTTTTTTCCCCATAGCAGCAAGCTTCTAAAAACGCCCGCACACCCTGCTCCCAAGATAGCGCCGGGTCGTCCATGAAGCGCCGGGCCAGAGAGAGCAGCTTTGGCTGCTGGGCATACAGGGTTTCGACGATCAGGTCTTCTTTGGTGGGGAAAAAGGAATAGAAAAACGTGCGGGAAATCCCCACCGCGTGGTATACCTGTTCCACCGTGGTATGCCGGATGCCCTGGCGCGCCATAAGCGACAGGGCCGTGGTGATGAGTTGTTCGCGAACACGGGCTTTTTCTTCCTCAGAATAGGAAACTTTTGGCAACAAGGGCCTCCTTTCTGCCACAAAAATAAAGACAAATAAAAAAATTCGTCTTTATTTTATCACAGCCCTTTTGGGCTGGCAAGCCTCTCTTTTACACAAAAATATAGCTGCTGTTTTTATCCCGGCGATCATAGATCCCCTGCAAAAACGACAGTACCCGGTCTTTGCCCACCATCAGGGGCGTGCGATGGGACAGGCAGCAGGTGGTGGCGGGCACTTGCCGCAACACCTGCAACAGGGCCCCCAGCTGCCCGGTGTTATACGCGGCGCGGCCTTCCTTTTGCCCGGCATAGGCCCCGTCGCCCAGCAGCAACAGGTCTTTATATTGCAGCGCTACGCAGCCTTTGGCGTGGCTCGATGGCAGGGGGAAAAGCTGGATGTCCCCAAACGACAGCGGGGCTGTGACCGGCGTGGCCCTCTTTAGCTTTTTGCAGGTAAAGGAACCGGCATACACCTCGTTTGCCTCAACCAGCGGCAGGGCCCCCATATGGTCGGCGTGAAAATGAGACAGCACCACCCGTTTGTCCCCCGGTATATCCTGTAGTGCCCGGGCCCGCTGGGGATCATTCCCCACATCGAACACCCAAACGGTTTCCCCCTGGTGGATGAAAAACGTATCCGCCGACAGCGGCGACGAAAGGGCGGGCCACACGGTCACTCCCGGATACAAAGCGATTTCTTCCACAGCGGTTCCTCCCTTTTTTCGTTTTCTTTATGGTATCACAAAACAGACCGGGGTGAAAGAGCCTGAGGATCGAAAGGCCTCACACAAACCTCATGGCGGTTGCTGCTCCGGTTTTTTTGTGCTATGATAAGAATTCATCATAAGGAAAAGGAGTGACAATCCCCGTGGCCAGTTTTACCCGCAAAGCGATTCGAGAAGCGTTTTTGCAATTGCTGGAAGAACGCATGCTCAGCGAAATTACCGTGAAAGACATTGTGGAGCGGTGCGGCATTAACCGCAATTCGTTTTACTACCACTACCGGGACCTGCCCGCGCTGATTGAAGAGATTGTGCAGGAAGAAGCCGACGCGGTGATTGCCGAACACGCGTCGCTGCACGACATGGTGGATTGTTTCGACGCGGTGGTGTCGTTTGTCACCCACCGCAAACGGGCTATTTTGCACATTTTCCGGTCGGTAAGCCGGGATGTGTTCGAACGATACCTAATGAAAACGTGCCGCTATTTTGTGGACACCTACCTCACTGCCGCCCTAATGGGAGAACCGGTGGACCCCAAGGACCGGGAAGCCGCCGTCCATTTTTACGCCTGTACATGTTTTGGGCTGATTATCGACTGGCTAAGCCAGGGCATGCCGGAACAGACGGTGCACACCTGCCGCCGCGTTTTTGCATTTAAAGCCGGACAGGCCGAAGACCTGGCCCGGCAGCTGCATCAGCAGCATACATAGCCCTCTCTCTGCTTCATAAAAACACTGTCGCCCCGCCCTCCCGATCATGGAGGGCGGTTTTTTTGTGCCTTTTTTGGGCACGGGCGGGGGAATGCCTAATTTTTGGGCAATGTACGCCCGGTGTCTGATTTTTGGGCAGTCACAGACATGTGCCCGTTTTCCTTTGGCACCGGGGAGCTTATACTAAAACACGCCGAAAAAACTTCGTAAGGAGGGACGCTCCATGAAACCACGGGCAACGGCCCCTTTGTGGGCAGCCAAACTGGCCTATGCCACTCTAGCGGCGCTGTGGTGCGTGCTGGGCGGGTGGCTGTGGATCACGCCCGCCAGGCCGGACCCTGCGGTGCTTGCCCGGCTGATTGGCACCGGACTGTTGCTGTTTGGTACTGTGCGGCTGCTGGGGTACCTGGCAAGGGACCTGTACCGGCTGGCCTTTCAAGATGACGTGCCTCTGGGCGTGGGGGCTGTTCTGGTCGGGGCCGGACTGTTATGGCGGCCCGATGCAGACAGCGCGTTTTTATCCGGCAGTCTTGGCGTCTTATTTCTGCTCGACGCCCTGTTTAAAGGCCGTGCTGCCCGGCAGGCCGGGCGGTTTGGCATCCGCTGCTGGCGGTGGCTGTGCCTGTTTGCCGCAGGGGACCTGCTGGCGGCGCTTTGGCTGCTAATGACCCCATTGGACAGTCAAAAGGCGCTGGGTGCGGCTCTGCTGGCCGAAGGGCTGCTGCATGTGGGCATGGCAGCCGGTACGATTAAAATTATTCACAACCAGGTTCCGGACAGCCGGGACCGAGAGGAGGTTTTTTCATGCGATGGGCCAAAGCGGTGGTAAAGCACCGCGTACTCATTTTGGTGCTGACTGCTGTGCTGATGGTGGCTTCGGTGATCGGCATGGCGCGGGTACGGGTCAATTACGACATGCTTACATACCTGCCCGACGGCATCGACACCGTCGTGGGCCAGGACATTTTGCAGGAGGATTTCCACAAAGGGGCGTTCACATTCTTAATTTTAAAAGATATGCCCGAAAAAGACGTGGCTGCCCTGAAACAACAGGTGGAACAGGTGCCCCACGTGGACACGGTGCTGTGGTACGATTCCTTTGCCGATTTGTCGGTGCCCATGGACGTACTGCCCGATGAGGTGTACGACGCCTTTAACACCGACAACGCTACCATGATGGCGGTGTTCCTAGATACCTCTACGTCGGCCGACGAAACGCTGGAGGCTGTGGAGCAGATTCGCCAGATTAGCGGCAAACAGTGCTTTGTGTCGGGGATGACGGCGCTGGTGCTGGATTTGCGGGATTTGTGCGAACAGGAAGAGCCGCTGTATGTGGGGCTGGCGGTAGGGCTGGCCTGTGCAATAATGCTATTGCTATTGGACGGGTGGCTGGTACCGTTTGTGTTTTTGGTATCGATTGGGGCTATGATTCTGCTGAACATGGGCACCAATATATTTTTGGGTGAAATTTCGTACATCACCAAAGCACTGTCGGCGGTATTGCAGCTGGCGGTGACCATGGACTATTCCATTTTCCTGTGGCACAGCTACAATGAGCAACGGGAAAAATACCCCGATGATCCCCACCAGGCCATGGCCGCCGCCATTTGCCAGACCTTTTCCAGCGTCATTGGCAGTTCGATGACCACAGTGGCCGGGTTTATCGCGCTGTGCTTTATGTCGTTCACCCTGGGCAAAGACCTGGGATTTGTCATGGCCAAAGGCGTGGTGTTCGGGGTGATTGGGTGCGTTACGGTGCTGCCATCGCTGATTCTGGTGCTGGATAAACCGTTACAGAAAACCCGCCACCGGTCGCTGATCCCCCCGCTTCATCGGGTGGCCCAGGGCGTTACCCGGGTATTCCCGGTGTTTTTGGCGGCGTTTGTGCTGCTGTTGCCCCCGGCGTGGTACGGGTACCAGCAAACAAACAACGAAGTGTATTACGACATGGCTAAGGCCCTGCCCGAAAGCATGCCGTATGTAAAAGCTAACCATACGTTGCAGCAGGATTTTGGCGTGGCATCCACCCACATGGTGTTAGTACGCGCCGAAACCCCGCAAAAGGCCGTGCGGACTATGTGTGACCAGATGAAACAGGTGCCGGGGGTCGAACAGGTGCTGGGGCTTGACGCCGTGCTGGGGTCCCGCGTACCAAGGGAGCTGCTGCCCGATTCGGTCCGGCAGGCACTCATGAGTGACAACTGGCAGCTGATTTTGATCCAGTCCCGCTACCCGGTGGCCAGCGACGACGTGAACCACCAGCTCACCCAGTTGGAAGCGCTGATCAAGCAGTACGATGCAAAAGCCATGCTCATCGGCGAAGCGCCGTGCATGAAAGATTTGATTGAAACCACCGACCACGACTTCCAGGTGGTCAACGCGATTTCGATTATGGCGATTTTCGTGATTATTCTGCTGGTGGAAAAGAGCCTGTCGCTGCCGGTGTTACTGATTGCCCTGATTGAATTGGGGATTTTCATCAACCTGGGGCTGCCCCACTATTTGGGACAAAGCCTGTCGTTCATCACGCCCATTTGCATCAGCACCATCCAGCTGGGGGCCACGGTGGATTACGCCATCTTAATGACCACCCGCTATAAAACCGAACGCATGGCCGGGCAGGATAAACGCACCGCCGTACGCACGGCGCTGACCGTGTCGGCCCCATCCATTCTGGTATCGGGAGCGGGGCTGTTTGCTGCCACCTTTGGCGTAGCGTTGTATTCCGACATTGAAATTATTCGTTCCATGTGCCAGCTGCTGGCACGGGGCGCTATTATCAGCATGCTGCTGGTGCTGCTGGTATTGCCAGCCATGTTTTTGCTGTGCGATACGCTGATTTGCCGCACCACATGGCACATGAGTGCCTGCGTAAAAAAGAAGAGAAAGGAGCCTGAAGGAAGATGAAACAAGGGAAAAAATGGGTAGCAGTAGGCTTGTGCGCTGCTTTGTGCCTGGGTTCGTGCGGGGTGGCGATGGCGCTGCCAACAACCCCGCAAAACCAGTCGCTCCGCCCGGCCGGGCAAGCGGCTTCCCAAGCCCAGGCCCCGGCCCAAACCGGTGCACAAAAGGCCAAAAAAGATGAAATGGTGTACATTATGGCCCACGCCGAGGGGGACATTGACCACATTGTGGTCAGCGACTGGCTGCAAAACCCGGAATCGCTGCCGTCCCTGCAAGATGAAAGCCGGCTCATAAACATTGAAAATACCAAAGGGGATGAAACATTTACAACCGGCAGCGACCATAAACTGGTGTGGAAGACCGGCGGCCATGATATTTACTACCAGGGCCAGGTGGAAGACCCCAAAGCTCTGCCGGTACCCGTCACCCTGACGGTCACCTATACGCTAAACGGCCAGCCTATCAACGCCCAGGAACTGGCGGGCCGCAGCGGCCATGTGACCATGCGTTTTACGTATCAAAATAACCAGACCGTCTCCCTGACGGAGGAAAACGACGAAAAGAAAACCACGGTGCCCTTTGTGGCGCTGACGGGGCTGGTACTTTCCAACGACACGTTTACCCATGTGACCGTGGACGGCGGGCGGCTGATGAACGACGGCGACCGCACGGCGGTGGTGGGGTTGTCGTTCCCGGGGCTGCAGCAGGCGCTGGGGTTACAAGATAGTACCCTTTCGCTGCCTGACGGACTGACCATTACAGCCGATGTAACCAATTTTTCCATGGGCGAAACCATGACGCTGATTACCAGCGAACCGTTTACCCACCTACATGACCATGAACTTTCGTCCATGGACGACTTGAGCGGTTCCTTAGACGAACTGAATACCGCCATGCAGCAACTACTGGACGGCAGCACGGCGCTGGCCGACGGGCTCTCTACCCTGCGGCAAAAAGCCGAAGCCCTGCCCGATGCGGTGGCGGCTTTACAAGACGGGGCCTTTGCGCTGCAAGAGGGCGCCGGGGACCTGAAGGACGGCGCCGGGGAACTGAAAGACGGCGCGGCCACCCTATCCGGGGGCTTGCAAACCCTGGCTGGGCAAAACGACGCGCTGACCGGCGGCGCCCGGCAGGTATTCGAATCGCTGTTGCAGCAGGCTTCCGGCCAGCTGGCGCAGGCGGGGCTCTCCGCCGGTACCCTAAGCATTGACGGGTATGCGCAGACGTTGTCGGACCTGATTGCCTCCCTGGACGAAAACGCCGTGTATGAAAAAGTGCTGGCCGCCGTCATCCAGGCGGTCAACGGCCAGCGTCCCGCCATTCGCGATCAGGTGGAAGAAGCCGTCCGGCAGCAGGTAGAAACCGCCGTGACTGCCGCCGTACAGCAGACCGTCACGGAACAGGTCACCGAATCGGTACGCCATAAGGTATTGGAACAAGTGGTGCCCGCCGTTACCAGCGGGAAGCTGGACGCCGCCGGGTACGAAGCGGCGCTGGCCGCCGGTACGCTGGAAAAGGGAGTACAAACCGCCGTGGAACAGGCGGTGGAACAGCAGATGAACAGCGATGAAACCCGCGCCACCATTACCAGCACCACCGAAGCCCAGATGCAAAGTGACAGCGTCAAGAAAACCATTCAGGATGAAACCGATGCACAGATGAAAACCGACAGCATGCAGGCGACCGTGGAACAAAACACTGATCGTCAGGTGGAAAAAGCCATCAGCGAACAGATGGCCTCCGACAAAGTGCAGCAGCAGCTGTCAGCCGCTTCGAAAGGGGCCCAAGCCGTGATTCAGCTGAAAGCCTCGCTGGACGCGTACAACAGCTTTTACCTGGGGCTTTTAGCTTACACCGACGGGGTATCGGATGCCAGCGACGGGGCCGCCGCGCTGCTGGATGGCGCCGAACAACTGGCCGCCGGAGCCGGGGACCTGTCGGACGGGGCCGGGCAGCTGTATGACGGGCTGCAAACCCTGTCGGGACAAGTGCCCTCACTGCTGGACGGGATCGCCGCACTGGATGACGGCGCCGAACAACTGAAAGACGGGCTCATAAAGTTTGATGAGCAGGGCGTGCAAAAACTGGTGGACGCCGCCGGTAGCTTTGATGAGCTGGCCGGTTCGCTCCGCGACCTCACACAGGCCGCCGGGCAGTACCGCACGTATACGGGCCTTTCCTCGTCCATGGACGGGCAGGTCACCTTCCTGTATCGCACCGAAGCGATCACGTCATAAAGAAGAAAGCGGCTCTTCCCCTTTTTTAGGGAAGGGCCGCTTTTTCTATGCCCCTCCCCTTTTCTCCGCCAAATTTTCTACCACCAGCGCGCCGGTTTGTGCCCGGCGGCGCGCTAGCTCCAAAAAAGACGCGGTATTGCCCGGATGGCAACTGTATAGGAGCAGCACGTCGGCCTTCTCCAGCATGTACCGGTTGGCCCGCACAATGGACAACCGGGGCGGCACCCGTTCCAGGCCCGGCGGGTACAGGCTATCATCGAACCCTGCGGGCAGCGGAACCGGCCGCTGGGCGGGATGATACGGCCGCAGCAGGGTCAGCGTAACAAAGGGATATTGTTTTTTGGCCATCCGCACCGCCTGTGCCGCCATGCGGTCAAAATTCCCGTAAAGGCCCACCACAAAATCCGTGACGCCGTCCTGGGTGATAGCCTGTACCACCCGTTCCCGCAGGCACGCTTCCACTTGATAAGGGGCATCACGGTGGCCCATAAAAAACAGGTTTTCATTTGGAACGAAGGCACCTTCTTTCAAAAAATTTTTTCATAAAAAGGGCTGGGCTAGACTGAGAACCGTGCGGTATAATATAAAGAAAACATGTAAAAATCGAGGGGGCTTATCAAATGGCAAGCAGCAAACGTGTTTTTACCTTGCGCCTGTCCGACGAGGTGTTCGAAAAAATTGGCCAGCTGGCCACCCGGGAGCACCGCTCCATGACAAATTACATTGAATTTGTGCTGCTGCAACACCTAAGTGCCGTGGAAAAAGCCGAGTCGGAGCACACGACTCCGGAAAATCCCCATACCCCCTGAAGTTTTCTGCCCTATAGGCGGCGTTTCTCTTTTTGGGAGAAGCGCCGCTTTTTTGTGCTCGTGCCTTGCGCCTTGCCCCGACTTAACCCTACCCCCTATTTCAACTCAAAAGAGTTAATCTTTTTAAGAAAAAGCGGGTATCCTCAAACATAGAAATGAGGGAACGCGTATGGATATTGGGCAGGCTGTGCGGGAACGCATTTTGCAGCTATGTGAGGAACGACATCTTTCCATCAACCGGCTGTGCACCCTCAGCGGGGTCACGCAGTCGACGGTCAACAATATTATCAGCGGTCGCAAC
>CAJKJS010000026.1 GCA_905200265.1 uncultured Oscillospiraceae bacterium | reverse complement strand
TGTTAGTCGTGTACTTTTCCGCCACGAATACAACCGAACAAGTGGCGGAGCGGATGGCTCAAGAGATGGGGGCCGACTTGTATGAAATTGTGCCGGAAGACCCCTATACAGAAGAAGACCTAAATTATAACGATTCCGGCAGCCGGGCATCCATGGAGCAGAACGATCCCGAGGCCCGGCCGGCCATAGCCGGGGACGTTTATCCCATTGATTCCTATGATGTGGTCTTTTTGGGATATCCGATTTGGTGGGGAGAGGCCCCGAAAATTATGGCGACCTTTTTAGAGCGCTATGATTGGACCGGAAAAAACCTGGTGCCGTTTTGCACATCAGGCAGCAGCGGCATTACATCCAGTGTGGAAACCTTGCAGCCTTTAGCAGAGGGAGCCACTTGGCAGGAAGGACGGCGGTTCGAAGGAGACACATCTCAGGAGGAAATTATGGCATGGGTTGAAGAACTTGGCGTTTTGGACGAATAAAAGAGGCACCGTATCAAGAAAGAAGGAGGTATCGCGTTGGAAACGAGCAACCAGCCATTTACAAACCGGCAGCTGCGCGACATGATTGTGCCGCTCTTTTTCGAACAGCTGCTGGTCATGTCGGTGGGGCTGGCCGATACGTTGGTGGTCAGTTACGCCGGTGAAGCGGCAGTATCGGGGGTTTCCCTTGTGAACCAGTTTAATACCATTTTTATTTACCTGTTTACGGCGCTGGCTTCCGGTGGAGCGGTTGTCATTAGCCAGTATGTAGGGCGCCGCGCCCGGGAAGAGGCCGGTGCCGCCGCCAGTCAGTTACTGCTGTTTTCCACCGTTTTTTCGGTCGTGGTGGGAATCCTGGTTTTGTGGGGGAACGAAAGCATGCTGCGGCTGCTGTTTGGACAGGTGGAAAAACCGGTGATGGAAGCCTGTGTGACCTACTTACAGATTTCGGCTTATTCCTATCCCGCTTTGGCCATTTATAATGCGGGGGCGGCCCTGTTTCGCAGTTTTGGAAAAACCAGTGTGACTATGGTACTGTCGGTCTTTTCCAATTTGATCAATGTAGTGGGGAACCTCATCGGGGTGTTTGTGCTCAAAGCAGGCGTGGCGGGCGTAGCATATCCGTCGCTGATTGCCCGGGTCTTTTCGGCGGTGGTGATTACAGTCCTGTGTTTTCAGGCGAAAAACCCGGTGACATACAGCAAAAAATGGATTTTCCGCTGGGACAGTCACATGATGAAAAACATGCTGCGCATTGCGGTTCCCAACGGGGCGGAAAACGGGGTATTCCAACTGGTGAAAGTGGCGCTGAGCAGTTTGGTGGCCCTATTCGGTACGTATCAAATTGCCGCGAACGGTGTAGCACAGAGCATTTGGTCCCTGGCGGCGCTGGCCGGGGTGGCCATGGGGCCCGTATTTATTACCGTGATCGGGCAGTGTATGGGTACCGGGGACGTGCAGGCAGCCGAATGGTACATGAAAAAATTATCCAAAATTACCGTGCTGCTTTCCACCGGCTGGAATGTGCTGGTGTTCCTGCTAACCCCGCTCTTTATGGAGCTGTATGCCCTGGAACCGGAAACCAAACAGCTGGTGATTCAACTGGTGCTGATCCACAATGTATTTAATGCGTTGGCGTTCCCGTTTTCCGGCGCCCTGAGCAACGGACTGCGAGCGGCCGGCGATGTGACATTTACCATGGTGGTATCGATTTTTTCCACCCTGGCGGTGCGGTTGCTGCTTTCCTATCTATTCGGGGTCACCTGGCAGATGGGTGTGATTGGTATAGCGCTGGCCATGGCCTGCGACTGGGTATTCCGGGCGGTGGTGTTTATCTTCCGGCAAAAGTCGGGCAAGTGGAAAACCTTTCGGGTTATTTAGAAAGAAAAAGACATCGGGTGCGAATAAGGCACACCCGATGTCTTTTTTATGTACGGAACATTTTACCAGCTCAACCGGGCAGCTGTATAGCTGCGGCCAAAGGAGTTGGGCGTTTCTTCATCCGATGCAAGAAAACGCATGCGCTCTTCTTCGAGTTCAGGCAGAGAATCGACTTGCCCGGACAGATAACTTTCGATACGACGCTGGGCGGTCTGCAGCCGGGCCGATACCGCTGCCAGGCGCAGGGTGAGTACTTCCAGGCCGAAAGGCTTGTAATTTTGCATCCACATGGTTTCGGCGCACAGGCGTAAAGTTTCCATGGCCTGATGAGCAGAGGGCAAAGCCTCACCGGCGAGACGCCGGAGTTCGGTGCGATCTCCCGCCCGATAGGCATCCAGTAGGCGCAGGCCCAGATCCCATTTTTTGGATAGGGCCAGACACAAAGCTCGGTAATAGGCGGCCGACGCCTGCAAAGTGGGACTAGCGTGCGCATAATCCTCTTCGTGGATCGCTTTGGCGCAGGTATCGTAATACGCCGTTAGGTCGTACCGGTTTTTCAGCGACCGCACATGCTCTTCGTAAAGGCCGCACAGCGGGTCCTGATACAGAAGGGTTTTATACAGAGTATAAGCGGCGGTATCCTGTTCGTGGCCGGGCAAACGGGTCACATTCTGCTGGGCCAGCATAGAAGATAGCGAAAGCCCCGTGCAGAAAGTCAGGCGTTTATCCAGTTGTTCCCTGGAAACCGTGGGGGAAAACGTGTGTTCCGCAAACAGCTGCATCCCCAGGTACGACGCGTCCGGCGGGCATTCGCTGCCGTCATCGCCCCAACTGGTGACCATGACTTCCTGAAGGCCGGATTTTTTGGCTTCTTGCAGAGCACTTTCGGTGGTTACAAGCGTTTTATTGTGGTGCGGGGCCGGACCTTCCCACCGCCAGGCGCCGCCGGCAAACACCAAATCCGAACACAGCCCCTGCCGGAACGCGAAGTTTTGCGCGTATTCGTCCGGCTTTTCATGGTAATAATCCCAGTAAACCAGCTGAGCCCCGTCGGGAATGGAAACAGCCTGGCCATCCAAGGGGTGATAGCTGCCGGTGAACATGTCGTCCCACATCATGACGGAAAGGCCGTACGCATGGGCTTTTTCCATCACGCGCTGCAAGTGGCGGCGCATAATGTCCGTTTTTTTCTGTAGGCCGTTTTGATCGGCATACCGGCCGCGGCCCAGGCGGTAGGCTTCGTCCATGCCTACATGGATACGCCTAGAGCGCAGGGTCTGGGAGAAAAACTGCATCATGGAATCAATGAGCGCGTCGGTCTTTTCACTGCCCACCAGCAAAATATCGTCCAGATCCAGGTACTCTCTGGCCGGTTGTTCCCACTGTAGGAACTGATTTAAATGGGCCAGCGTCTGAATACACGACACCACTTCAATGCCAAGAGAAAACGCAAAGTCGTCAAGTTCTTTGAGCTCCTGCGCGCTGAGGCGTCCGCGCATGTACCCGAAAAACGGTTCATGGGGAAGGGCATATACGTCTTCCATATACGGATAATAGACGTCGAGCCCCATCAGCGCCATGACGCACAGAAGTTCCTTTTGACGCCTGAGGGTAAGAACCCCGTTGCGGGAATGGTCAAACATCACCCCGGCATGGGCAAACTGCCGGTTTTCCTGTACGGTAAACGTGGTGTGCCCCTGCTCATACTGATGGGCGCCAAGTCCCAACCCCCGGAAAAAGGCGGCCCGGTCGGGGGCGGTGATGTGTAATCCTTCTGCGGTGCCGGTGACAGTCAGCGGTGCCCCCGGGCACACGTCGGCGGATACCGGAACCCCGGTTTCGGTCACAGCCCATCCCTTATACCGGCAAAGATGGGTGGCCCCTTCCCGAAGGGAAACGGGGAGTGCTTGCAGCGAAAATTCCATGGAACAATCTCCTTTCCATATAACGAAAATGGAAACAAACGGCATACCGCCGCATGCTCTTTCGCGTTCATCATAGCATGCTTTTCCGTTCCATGCAAGAATTGGAAAAGGACGTAAGGAAAAGGGCTTTTACGCCCTTTTACAAATTCTTTTCTTGCTTTTTTATAAGGGGTGTATTATCATGAAACAAGATGTTTTGGAGGAGGTTTTTTATCGAAAGACCTCCCTTCTTTTTGAAAAAAGGAAAGATGAATCGAAAGGAAAGTGACACAATGGCAAATCATGACCGGTATCATGACGGATATGTCGATATCAGTAGTGGCCGTGCACCGCAGCACAGACGGCCGAAAAAGAAAAAAAGCAGAAAGAAAAAAATTGTGATTTCTATTTTCTCGGTGCTGCTGATTTTGGTGGGCACCGGTATATGGCTGTTTTACTATATGTTTGGCGGCCTGCATATCAATGAGGAGATCGGCAAAAAGACCGACGAAGAACTGGGCATTACCAGTACGGCGGATCGCGTCTTTTCCGAGGAAGTCGTGAATATCGCCCTGTATGGCGTGGATTCCCGGGACGAAGATTCCTTTACCGGACATTCCGACTGTACCATGGTGCTGTCGATCAACACCAATACGGGGGATATCAAACTGATTTCCATTCTGCGTGATACGGAAGTGGAAGTAGCCGACGGATACGGTACGGCGAAGCTGACGACCGCCTATTATTGGGGCGGCCCGGAAACGGCGCTGCGTACCCTCAATAGCAACTTTGGGCTGAATGTGCGGGACTACGTAACGGTAAACTTTGCCAACCTGGCGGGCATGATTGATGCGCTGGGTGGGGTGGAAATCGACGTAACCGCCGAAGAAATCCAGGAAATCAACCGCAACCTGATTGAAATCCAGAAGACCGATCACGATATTACCGACGGGATCACCGGCATGCGGCTGCTCGACGGTACCCAGGCCGTAGCCTATGCCCGTATTCGTTCCATCGACAGCGATAATGCCCGGGCCGGCCGTCAACAGGAAGTGCTGGAAGCTATGCTCGCGGCCGTTGGCAAGAAGAGCGCTATTGACTATCCGTCTCTCGTTAGCCAGATGTCCCAGTATGTGGAAACATCCCTGTCGTATCAGGAAATGATTTCGCTGGCGACGGTCCTACTGGGCAAAGATATCAATTTGTCCACCTATACGATTCCCAGCGAGGAAGAAAATGCCGTTGGTGGCAGCAATGGGACCGCTTGGGTATGGCAGTACGACTTGGAAGCGGCCGGTGACCATATTCATCGGATTATTTACGAAGACGGCGAATAAAGAGGAGGGAACACCATGAAAAAACCGATCCTGCTGGTGATGGCAGCCGGTATGGGCAGCCGGTATGGCGGCCTGAAGCAGATGGACCCCATGGGGGCCCATGGCGAAATCATTATGGATTACAGCCTGTACGATGCCGCACAGGCGGGATTTGAACGTGTGGTGTTCGTGATTAAGCGCGCCATGTATGAGGATTTTCACCGGCTTGTCGGCAAGCGGGCCGAAAAACACATGCAGGTGCAGTACGTGTTCCAGCAGGTGGATGATCTGCCTGACGGTTTTTCGGTGCCGGAAGGGCGGGAAAAACCCTGGGGTACGGGTCACGCCGTGCTGTCGGCCAAAGACTGCATTGACGCGCCGTTTGCGGTGATCAATGCCGATGACTATTACGGCCGGGAAGGATTTGCACAGATTTACCGGTTTCTTATGAGTGAATCGGTACAGGACCCGGGAGTGGGCCCGGCGCCGTTTGCCATGGTGGCGTATACCCTGCGCCAGACACTCACGGAAAACGGGTATGTATCCCGCGGGGTGTGCCGGGTAGAAGATGGCAAACTGGCGGGTATCCGGGAACTGACCCATATTGAAAAAAGCGGAGACGGCGCCAAATATACGGAAGACGGGGTGGTGTACCAGCCGCTGAATCCGGACAGTTTGGTATCGATGAACCTGTGGGGCTTTTCTGAAACGATGATGCAGGAACTGGAAAAGCGCTTTGTGAACTTTTTGCGGTATGAAGTGCCCCAAAACCCGCAGAAAGCCGAATGCTTCCTGCCTTTTGTGGTCAATGACCTGTTGCATGAAGGCAAAGCAAGCGTGCAGGTGCTTACCTCCCATGACCGCTGGTATGGCGTGACATACCCCGAGGATAAACCGGTTGTGATGAAGGCGCTGCAGGATATGGCGGAAAAGGGCGTGTATCCTTCCCCGCTGTGGGAATAAACATGGTGATAAAACAGTGTAGCTCTTATCGGGCTGCACCGTTTTTTTATGGAAAAAAGCCAAAAAATAATCATCAATCTTTTCTTTTGTTTTTACTCTTCGTATGCTATACTGAGGGTGCGGCACAGTTTCATAGTTTCCCGGGCAGGCATACATTTGGTAAAAATGTACACCTTGTAGTCATTCCTGTCTGGGGTGAAACTGTGTCGCAACGGTAACAAGGCTGCGTTTTTCAGTGCGCAGTTTTTGGGACTGCGCACTTTTTTATTTTGAGAAGGAGAAAAGGAGGTAATCCCATGCAGCTGGAACTCAGGGATATTCACAAGAGTTTTGGAGAAAAGCAAGTGCTAAAAGGTATTTCCTTTCTGGCGGAAGGCGGCAAAGCGTTTGGTCTGTTGGGCCGTAACGGCGCGGGGAAAACAACCACGATCCGTATTTTGATGCAGGTATTCCCGGCGGACAAAGGGGAGGTGCTCATCGACGGCAAACCGATCGCCTCTTGTAAGGGGGGAACCGGGTATTTGCCGGAAGAAAGAGGGTTGTACCCGAAAAAGAAGATCATTGACCAGCTGACATATTTGGCGGCTCTGAAGGGCATGCCCCATGGGGATGCCGTCAAAGCGGTGGATAAGTGGCTTGAGCGGTTGGGAATGACCGAATACCGCAATAAGCGGCTGGATACCCTATCCAAAGGCAATCAACAGAAAATTCAGCTGATTACGGCCCTGGCCCACGACCCGGATATTGTGGTGCTGGACGAACCGTTTTCGGGGCTTGACCCGGTCAATGCCATGCTGCTGAAAGACGTGGTGAAAGAGCAGATTGAAAAAGGGAAAATCGTGCTGTTTTCCAGCCATCAGATGAATTATATTGAAGAATTTTGCGATAAAATTGCCATCTTGCACCGGGGTGAAATTGCGTTGCAGGGCGATTTGCGCGACATTAAGCGCCAGTACCCCCGGGACCGGCTGGTGGTGCGTTCCCCGCAAAGCGAGCAAATTTTGCGCGAATGGGGCGGAAAGGCCAGCCGGGCAGAAGAAGGAAGCCTGTTGCTGTGGCTGGATAAGCCGGAGGAAAAGCAGACGGTCATGCAGCGGCTCTCGGCTCGTTATGAACTCGATGAAGTGAAAGTGTTCGAACCGTCGCTCAATGACATTTTCGTCGAGTATGCCGGGCAGGAATAAGGGGGGATGGTTATGAAACAATTTCGTACGATTTTAGCATTCGAACTGGGAAACTATTTTCGCAACAAAGTGTTTGTGGGCATTACGATTTTTCTGGTGGTGCTCATCGCGGGCGTGATGTTTTTCCCGCGCATTGAAACATGGTTTGCTGAGGAGAATGAGGGAGCCGAAGCCCGGCGCCCGGTGATGCTGGTATCCGCCGGGGAAAACGGCGACATGGTGGAACCGGTATTTGCGGCGGCGTTTCCGGATTATGACGTACAGCTGACAGACGGCGGAGCTTCCGATATTCAAAACGCCGTTTCATCCGGTCAGGCCGAGTGCGCGTTTGTACTCGATGATTTAACAACATACACGTATTATGTGGATACGCTATCTTTATATGATCAGAATACCATGATAGCCGATGAAGCTCTGCGGCAGGTGTACACCCAAAGTGCGATGATCAGTGCCGGGCTGACCCAGCAGGAAGCCGCGCAGGTTCTCAGCCAGCCGGTTTCCCACACCATCCAAAATTTAGGGGAAGACCAGGCACAGAATTTCTTTTACACGTACATTATGATCTTCGCTCTGTATATGGTCATCATGCTGTACGGCCAGATGGTGGCGACCCATGTGGCCACGGAAAAGAGCTCCCGGGCTATGGAAGTACTGATCACCAGCGCGAAACCCACCGCCATGATGTTTGGCAAGGTCATTGCTTCGTGTTTGGCGGGGCTGCTGCAACTGGTAGCGGTGTTCGGTTCGGCGTTTTTGTTCTTCCAGCTCAACCGTGGAGAATGGGCGGATAATGCCATTATCAATTCGATTTTCAACATGCCGCTTTCGCTGCTTCTTTATATGCTGCTGTTTTTTGTGCTGGGGTTCTTTTTGTATGCGTTTATGTTCGGCGCAGTGGGTTCCACAGCTTCCAAACTGGAAGATATTAACACGTCGGTCATGCCCATTGTGATGCTGTTTGTCATCGCCTTTATCGTCGTCATGTCGGCTTTGGGCAGCGGCGATGTGGAAAGCCCCCTGATGATGGTGTGTTCGTATATTCCGTTTACGTCGCCCATGTCCATGTTTACCCGCATTGCCATGAGCACGGTGCCGGTGTATGAAATTATCCTGTCGGTGGGGATTTTGATCGTTTCCGTGGTGGGGATTGGCGTTTTGTCGGCCAAGATCTACCGGGTGGGAGTACTGCTGTACGGTACCACGCCGAAAATCGGTTCGATCCTAAAAGCCCTGCGCAAAGCGTAAAAAAGAAGGCCCTGTTTTGGGGGCACGATAGAAAAAGGCGACACAGCAAAAGCTGTATCGCCTTTTTTGTATGTAGTTCCTTTCACGGGTCCGGCTGTTATTTTGCTGCGGCATACTGGGTGTATTTTTCCTGCATGGTTTCGATAGCGCCCTGTATTTCTTCTTCGTTTTGCCCTAACGCAACGGCCCGGCGCAGGGACGATTGGGCGGCTTCCCCGTCGCCTTTTATCGCCTCAATCATAGCGAGCAGGGAAGCGGCTTCGGGAAAATCGGGCCGCAAGGCAAGGGCTTTTTCCACATAGTTTTTCGCTTTTTCCAGATCGTATGTTAAAAAACATGCAGAAGCTAGGTTATGGTACGCTGAGGGGTTATTCCGATTGTAATCCAGCGCCTGTTCCGCGTAGGTAATGGCCTTGGGGTAGTCTTCCAGTTCAAAGTAGATAACGGACAGATTGCTCAGTGCCGGAGCATAGGACGGATTGTCTGCGAGAATCTCGTCATAAACCTGTAGCGCCGCCGGTGTGAGACCCATATCCTGTAGGCACACGGCGGTAAAGAATTTTGCGACCCGCTTTTCTTCTTTGGTTGTTGCCTGCCGGGTAAGGGCGAGTAGTTTCTTTAAACAGGCGCCCCAATCATCGCGATTGTAAGCCAGCAAAGCGGAGAGGAGCTTTTTCTTTTTAGCCGGGGCTTCCTCAAAAGCATGACCAATTTTGTCGGCGTAATTGGTTTCAATGATCTTTTGAGAGATTTTCAGATTTTTTACGATCCGGTATAGAGAAGCGCAAAGGGCCACGAAAACCAGAAGAAATCGCCAAAGTATGCCCGAAGTGGGTGCCTTGTGATTCCAAAAGACTTCGAAGCCATAAAGGGCAACCGCGAAAAGCAGGGCCAACACATGAATCGTGATCAAAACAGGGGGTTTGCCGAGAATACGCCGTACTTGTGTAAGCATGATGACGGCCTCCTATTTTTTATAAAGTCCGTTTTGTGGCTTTGACAGGGATTTGCTTTTCTATTGTAGATTAAAAGAGGGAAGACAGAAGCGGCGGAATCTCCCGCAGTGCGGCACACACGGCATCGGCTTCGCAGGGAACATCCCGGTGGACCAGAATGGTTTTCATCCCGGCCCGGCGGCCCCCTTCGATATCGGCCACGGGATTATCCCCGATCATCACGCAAAAAGCGGGGTTCCCGGCTTTTTGCCGGGCCGTGGCGAAAATTTTGGGCCACGGTTTGCTGCAGCCGTCCAGCGCCGAAACCGTTACGGTATCGAAGAGCCCTTCCATCCCCAGCGCTTGCATCAGCGCAGGTAGTTCGGGGTAATTATTGGAAAGCAAATGGTTTTGGTATCCCAGCGACCGGCAAGTTTGCAGCGTGGAAAGGGTATCGGGATACAAAAAGTAGTGGTGCGGGTTTAAAATGTGGGGCCGCACTTTTCCGGCGGCTTCCCGGGCTCGCTGGGGTGAAAGCCCCAACTGCCGGAACGCCGAGGCAAATTTTTCTTCCATATAACCCCAGAACCCTTCGCTGGTCCGAAAGCGGTGGGCCTGATCGTCGGGTTCTTCCCATGGGTAACCATGGTGGGTCAACGGACGGATTTGCTCCAGCGTGACCGATTCGGCTTCTTCATACTCCCACAAAACACGCATGAGTGACGAGCTCCACACATGGTGGCAGTACGTTAAGGTGCCGTCAAAATCCCAGAACAGCGCTTTTTGTTCCATGTAAGGCGGCCTCCCACTCAGTATTCCTGCAACGTTTCCAGATCGTAAGGGGTTTGCTGATAGACAAAGTAGTTCAGCCAGTTGCTCATCATCAAATGGGCGTTGCTGCGCCAGATAAACGGCGGCGTCTGGCTGGGATCATCCTGGGGGAAATAATGATAGGGCACTTCCGGATCAAGCCCCCGGTTGACATCCCGGAAGTATTCCTTTTTCAGCGTGTCACGGTCGTATTCCGCGTGCCCGCTGATAAACACCTGCCGCCCGTTTTTGGAAGCGGTAATGTGCACCCCGGCCATATCGCTTTCACTCAAGATAACCAGTTCCCGGTGTTTGCGAATGTCCTCCCGCCGCACTTCGGTATAGCGGGAATGGGGCGCATAATAATAATCGTCAAACCCACGCATGAGCGGATGATACAGGTTTAGCACTTTGTGCCTATAGATCCCCGACAGCTTGCGGCCCATTTCATATTTGGGAATGCCATAATGAAAATACATCCCGGCTTGGGCGCCCCAGCAGATGTGCATGGTGGAGTAGACATTCCGCCGGGTCCATTCCATAATGCGGCACATTTCGCCCCAGTAATCCACTTCTTCAAACGGCATCTGCTCCACCGGGGCGCCGGTGATAATCATGCCGTCGAATTTTTGATCCTTCACATCGTTGAAGGTGTGGTAGAAAGTATTTAAGTGGGAAGCCGACGTGTGGGTGGACTGATGGGTGGCGGTGTGGAGCAGTTCCACATCCACCTGCAAGGGGGTGTTGCTCAATAGGCGCAACAATTGCACTTCGGTTTCCAGTTTGGTGGGCATCAAATTTAGAATCGCAATTTTCAGCGGACGAATATCCTGTCCGGCGGCCCGTTCCGTGGGCATGACAAAAATGTTTTCGGACTGTAATACTTCCACGGCCGGTAGGGAAGCCTGTATACGAATGGGCATGAAAGGCACGCTCCTTTTTCGATGAAAATAGCATCCGCCCCTTTATATATATAATAAGAAGCGGGGAC
>CAJKJS010000025.1 GCA_905200265.1 uncultured Oscillospiraceae bacterium | reverse complement strand
AGAGCTTTTTATTCATGGATAGAAAAGATATGTCTTACGCAGTTTGTTTAAACATTCTGCCTTAGACTGTTATCTCAGGCTTCTTCGCCAGCTTCGGTTTCTTCCACCGCTGCACGCATGGAGAGAGAAACTCTCTTCTTTTCGAAGTCGATTTCCGTGATCTTCGCTTTGACCACGTCGCCTACCTTCAGCACATCCTGGGGCTTTTCAATGCGGTGATCCGCGATCTGGGAGATGTGGATCAGGCCGTCAATGCCGGGGATGATGTTGGCAAACGCACCAAAGGTGGTCATGCCCACCACGGTCACGTCGCACACCGTGCCCACGGGATAGTCGCGTTCCAGAATGTTCCAGGGATTGTCTTCCTGACGCTTGTAACCCAGGGAGATTTTGCCCTTTTCGCGGTCCAGGCCCTTGATGTATACCGTAACGGTATCGCCGGGGTTAACCACTTCGCTGGGATGCTTAATGCGAGTCCAGGACAGTTCGGAAATATGGATCATACCGTCGATGCCGCCCAGATCCACAAACGCGCCATAAGCGGTCAGGGATTTGACGGTGCCAGTGTATTCCTTGCCTTCTTCGGCGGTTTCCCAGAACTTTTCAGCCAGAGCTTTCTTTTCGTCACGCAGCACGGAGCGGATGGAGCCCACCGCACGACGACGGCCACGGTTCACTTCGATAATGCGGAAACGAACTTCCGTTTTCAGCAGGTTGTCCAGGCTTTCCCCACGAGAAGCCGTTGCCTGGGAAGCGGGGATAAACACGCGAATGCCGTTGGTCACAGCAATCAGGCCGCCCTTGATGATTTCCGTCACAGTGCCGGTGAGCACTTCGCCGCTTTCTTCTGCAGCCGCGATGACTTCCCAGCCCTTGATGGAATCAAGGCGCTTTTTGGACAGCATGATGGTGCCTTCCTGGTCGTTGGTGCGCATGATCAGCAGATCCATTTCGTCGCCGATCTTCACCAGATCTTCGGGACGGGCGTTGGGGTCAGCGGACAGTTCGCTGGCAGGAATGAAACCGGCCTGCTTCCGTCCCACATCGACATACACCTCATTCGGGGCGATACCGACAACAACACCGTGAACCTTTTCATCTGTATTCAAAGTTTTGAGAGATTCTTCAAGCATCTCCGCAAAGCTCTCGGTACCTTCCGTAGGATTCTGGACTGCGCTCTCGTTGATTTCAGACATGGTAACAAGTACCTCCTTTATGATGTGGGCAGGCGTTGAGGCGCCCGCCGTGATACCAACCTTATGCACGCCCTGCAATACCGGCAGCTCGTCTGCGGTTTCGATCAGCATGGTCTGGCAATAAGGACTGCACACGGCTTTCAGTTTGGCCGTATTGGAACTGTGTTTGCCCCCCACTACGATCATCTGATCGCACTGCTGGGCCAGCTCCCTGGCTTCCTTTTGACGTTGTGCAGTAGCATTACATATTGTAGCAAAAATCCGGGCGTTTGTATAGACCTTTTCCAGGATTTTCGAACAATTTTCCCATTCTGTGGCCTCAAAAGTCGTCTGGGAAACGACGCATATAGGCTCATTTTTCCATTCCGGGTGGTCAAGGATCAGCTTTTCCAGTTCCTTTACCCCGGAAAACACGGCCCAAGGGCCATGCACATGCCCGAGGATTCCCTCTACTTCCGGGTGATGGGCATCCCCGGCTACCAACACCCGCCTGCCCTCCAGGCTGGCATCATGGACAAGGGTGTGAATCTTTTTCACAAAAGGACAGGTGGCATCCACGCAGGAAAGCCCTTGCTTTTGAATGCGGGCCATCATGTCTTCCCCCACCCCATGGGAGCGGATAACCAGGCACTCACCAGTGGGCACCTGTTCCGGTGCATCCACCGCGATGGCGCCTTTTTCTTCCAGTTCTTTGACCATTTGGGGATTATGAATAATGGGCCCCAGGGTATACACCCGGCCCTTTTCCGAAAGCAGACGCTGTACGGTTTTCACTGCCCGGTCCACACCAAAGCAGAATCCGGCCGTTTTCGCCAGGAACACTTCCATTTATGCGTTTCCCCTTTCTCCATTCCCTTCCGGCTGTAGCATGTCTTGCATGGTTTGCTGCAGCTGCAAGGTAGCCTGTTCAATGGCCCGACGCCCCCCTGCTTCACACAGTACCGGAGCACCGAACACGATACGGGTGCGGGAAAAGAGTTTTGGACCCCGGCGGGTAAGAATCACAGCCGGAACCATCGGGACACCCGCCCGAGCCGCCATCATGGAAGCACCCGGATTGCTCTGAAAGGGAGTTCCTACCGGGCGGATATGACCTTCCGGAAAAATACCCACTACACGCCCGGCTTTTAGAAGCGAAACCGCCTGCATCAGGCTTTTGCGGTCAGCTTCGCCCCGGTGCACCGGAAATGCTCCTAACAGGGATAAAAACCACGCGACCCAGCGGCCGTGGTCTTCAAACAGTTGGGATTTGGCCATATAATGCACCGGATGCGGGCAGGCCATACCGAGCAAAATCGGGTCCATAGTGGAACGATGATTGCAGCACAGCACATAGCCCCCCGTTTTCGGAATATGGTCCCGTCCTGTTACTTTTACCCGAAATACGAGGAAAAAAATCCAGGTAAAAAGCACTTTACATACGGCATAAAAACGCCGTTTATTTTTCAGTTGATTCGTGATCAAATTCTTTCAAGTCCCTTTCACGTAACGCCCGAATGCGGCTCATGATCAGGCGGGCCGCCCGGCGGTAATCACTGTTATCCTCATGTTCAATGCCCAGTTCCGCAGGCAAAATGGGGTCGCCACAGGAGACAATCAGCCGCTGTCCGGCTTTGGGAAGCTGCTGCCCGCGGCAGGTAATGCACATGGGAAGAATGGGCACCTGCATTTGGTGCGCCAATACTGCCGCCCCCGATTTTGGCTGCTGGAGTTTGCCGTCGCGGCTACGGGTACCTTCGATAAAAATAGCCACGACTTTTTCTTCCCGCAAGAGTTCTCTAGCGGTATCCATGGCTTTTTCGTCCCCTTTGCCCCGATGTACCGGAAAAGCACCCAATCCCCGCAGCACACCGCCTACCAGAGCATTGTGAAACAGCTCTTCTTTTGCCATAAAATACAGCTGCCGGGGTAAAACGCCCCCCAGCACAATGGGGTCTTTGTTCGATAGGTGGTTGCAGCACACCAGTACAGGACCATTACGGGGCAATTTGTCCAGGTCTTTCCGGGTGACAGGGTTTACAAGACGAAACGCCGTGGAAACAAGCCCTTGCCCCAGGGTATAAATTGCCGATTTACGATCTGCCATAACCGTTACGCGCCCACTTTCTCGCGGATAATCCGCAAAAGGGCCTGCACGCTTTCATCAAGGTCCATACCGCTGGTATCCAGCAACACAGCGTCAGGCGCCGGTTTCATAGGCGCCACAGCCCGGTGGGAGTCCTGGTAATCCCGTTCTTCCACGTCCCGCAGCACATCTTCGTACGGCTGAGGCGTGCCCTTCTGTTCCAGTTCCAAGCAGCGGCGCCGTGCCCGCACAGCGCTGGATGCTGTGAGAAACACTTTTACCTGGGCATCCGGCAACACCACGGTACCGATGTCGCGTCCGTCCATAATCACCGAATTGGTTTTGGCCATCTGCTGCTGCAAAGCGAGCAAGTGTGCCCGCACAGCCGGTACAGCCGAAACTTGAGAGGCCGCCAGGCTAATTTCCGGTGTACGGATAAACCCGGTCACATCTTCTTCCCCACAGTACACATGCTGGCCGTCCTCCTGAAAACGCAGGGTAACATTCACTCCGGTCACAGCGACAGCCACAGCTTCAGTGTCGGAAAGATCGACCCCCTGTTTTTTCAGGGTATAACCGATGGCGCGGTACATAGCGCCCGTGTCTACATATACGTATCCCAATTCCTGGGCGGCCCGGCGGGCCACCGTGCTCTTGCCCGCTCCGGCGGGCCCGTCAATGGCAACGGCAATCATTTATCTCATCCTCCAGTTTTCCACAATTCACCCCGCCAAACGGGGCGTCTCCCTATCTATTTTCGCCGATTTCGGCGGCACTTTCGCCGGCCAGGCGACCGGTCGAAAAGGCAATTTGCAAATTATAACCACCGGTGTAAGCATCCACATCCAGCATTTCACCGGCCGCAAATAGATTATCCCATTTTTTTACTTGCATACGGCGAGGATCTATTTCCCTTACGTCAATTCCCCCCGCTGTGACAATCGCTTCTTCCAGGGGGCGGAATCCCTCCACCGAAAACGACAGGTCTTTTACTGTACGCCCTAGCTCAAGTCGCTCCTCCCGGGTGACATCACAGCACCGTTTCTCGGGCGCCAATTCACTGCGGCGCAACACCACCGGAATCATGCTGTGCGGCAGCAGGGACACAAGGCTATTGTGCAGGGATTTTTGATGGTTTTCATTTAAATCCCGCTGCAACCGCAGGTCCAGTTTTTCCGCCGTGAGGCCCGGCTTTGTATCAATATGGCAGACATACCGGCCCGGCTTCATGGAGCGCATGTGGGCGCTGGCGCTGAGTACCAGCGGGCCGGACAAACCAAAATGGGTAAATAATAATTCGCCCAGTTCCTGAAATACCTTCTTCCCTTTGCGCGTTTCGTCGGTAACTGTCAGTGTGCAGTTGCGCAGCGACAGTCCCATCATGGCCGGACAGTCCGGGCCCTTTACGATAAGCGGTACCAAACTGGGCATAAGGGGCCGGGTTTTTACCCCCAAGGCACAAAGCAGCCGGTTCCCGTCCCCGGTACTGCCGGTGCCAGGGTATGACGCGCCGCCCACGGCCACAATGACGGCTTCTGCGGGCAGGAACGTACCGTCGTATAACGTAACCCCCGTTACCCGGGTGCCTTCGGTTTGCAGCGCTTTCACCCGGGCATTCAGGCGGACCTGCACCCCGGCTGTTTGCACCGCTCCTGCAAGGGCATCGACAATATCCTGGGCCTTATCGGAACACGGGAACACCCGGCGGCCCCGCTCCGTTTTCAGAGGCACACCATGCTGTTCAAAAAAGTCCATCACATCCCGGGGCGTAAAACGCATAAGGGCGCCATACAGGAATTTCCCATTCTCCGGCACGGCACGGATCACCGCTTCCGGTTCACAATCGTTGCACACATTGCACCGGCCTTTCCCGGTAATGCGCAGTTTTTTACCCAGCCGGTCGTTCCGCTCCAACAGCGTTACATCTGCCCCAGCTTCGGCAGCCGAAAGCGCCGCCATCATGCCGGCCGGCCCGCCGCCAATCACTATGATCTGTGTCATCCGATGGTATCGATCCCCTTTTCGTCCACTTTTTCGTACACGCCGTAGTCGTCCCAGATGCGTTCCAGGCTCTGCAGGTTTTCGTGTACTTCATCCTTTTTCTTAATGGCAACCGTGACAATAAAGGCATTGATTACGCTCAAAGGCGCCACCAGCGAATCGACGATAGAGGCGATATCGCTGCGGGCTCGCAAAAGATACGTAGCCGCTTCCGCCATAGGCGACAGCGCGCTGTCGGTAATAGCCACGGTGGAAGCTCCCCGGTCGGAAGCAAAGCGCATGGCTTTGACGGCTTTGCGGGAATACCGGGGGAAACTAATGCCAATCACGGCGTCTTCGGGCGACAGGTGAATCATCTGTTCAAAAATTTCCGCCTCACTGGTGGAGTTAATCAGATGCACACTGTCAAACAGGAGTTTAAAATAGTACGCCAGGAAATTCGCCAGCGGCAGCGAACTGCGCGCCCCCAGAATATACACATGGCGAGCATTTACCACCGCATCGGCCGCCCGGTAAAATTCATCTTTGGAAATTTCGTCCAGAGACCGACGAATCATGTCAATATCCTGATTCATCACGGCATCGAGCAGTTTGCGTTCTGGAATGTTACCCGCAGTAATTTCCAGACGCTGCACGGTGGTGAGCCGGCTGCGGATCATTTCCTGCATGGCCTGCTGCAAGCCAGGGTACCCGTTATACCCGATTTCGGTAGCAAAGCGCACCACCGTCGATTCGCTCACGCCCACGGTGGCCCCCAGTTTCGACGCCGTCATGAACGCTACTTTGTCGTAGTGTTCCTCGATATACCGGGCGATCAGTTTTTGTCCTTTGGAAAAGCTATGCATATGGTCATGAATACGTTGGATCAATTGGTTATTCACAGCTTTTCTCTCACCCTCTCTTTACTTAAAATCGCTGTGTCCCTGCCCGTTGCCTCCCTATAAAGACAAGCGGGCCCACGTTCGGCACACGGCTTCTATCTTACTCATCTTAAAACGAAATCCTGCAAAAAGCAAGAGAAAAAGGCAAATCTCCCCCAGGTTTTTGCAGGAATCGAAAAAAATTATTCATTTTCCACGGGTCAGACGTTGCACCACCGGATGCAAACGCTTCCAGTATAGAAACGCAAGCCCGGACAAAGCCCGGTCATAAATAAAGAAAACTACATTGCAAAGAACGAACATGAGCGGCGCTGCCCACACAAGCATATTTTGCATGGAAGACAAATCCACTTGGAACAAAAATAGGCACGCCACCACATACAAAGCCAGCGCCAAATTAAAAAGAAGGTATTTCAGCCCCCATACTACTGCATGACGGCGATTTTTTTCCAGCGTAAATTTTAATACCGGATAGTATCCAAAAAACACCGTAAAGAGTGCCCAAGCCTGCTGGTCCGCCGTGATGAAAAACGACAAAACCGCCACCACACCATAGGTAATCCCGGCCCAGGCAGCGTTCACTTCGATCATCACCGATAAGAGCAGTACCCCACTGAGCGCCGGTAATGCCAACGTTCCCATGGGAAACAGACCTGTTAAAGCCAGCAATACCAGGCTGAGAGCCGCTACCAGGCCGCCAAACGCTACTTTGGTGCTTTTTTGCGTATTGTACAACGCACCCGCCCCCTTCTTAGCAGCACGGGATTAAATCGCCGCCCATACATTCGCAGCAGCAGTCGGCAATCATCAACGACGAGCACACGTCGCAAGCGCTGCATCCGCCGTTCATGGTATCGGTCTGGGGGTTATACCCGCCGTACTGACCATACCGCTGGCCGGTGATCTGGTTAAACGCCGCACGGTATTCCGGGTTGCCCGGGTCCATCTGGCACGCACGGGAAAAGTGGTTGGTCGCTTCATCCAGCCAGCCGCGTTTATACAGCACGGTGCCTTTCAGGAAATACCATTCCGCGTTGCGGGAATCGGTGGGCACGCCGTTGAGGATCTGTTCCGCATCGGCAATACGTCCGGAAGCAATCAGACTGCGCACATCGCCAAAGCCGGTGCTGGTCTGGTATGCGCCGCCCCAGTACCCGTTATAGGCCTGCTGCTGAGCGTTACCGGTGGGACCGGCATTGCCCCGTTTGCGGGCCGCTTTGCGTTCACTGGTAATCTGGTCGTAGGCTTCGTTGACTTCTTTCATTTTTTCGCTGGCCAGATCCGCAATGGGACTGCCGGCGTAATTATCCGGGTGGTATTTTTTCGCCAGCGCCCGATACGCTTCTTTTATTTCGTCATCCGTGGCATTGGGGGATACGCCCAAAACTCTGTAGGGATCATTCATTTGATTTTCGTTCCTTTCCGGTAAGTGTGCGTGAACAAAACAGACCGCTGCGTAAAGGGCAGTCCCAAACACACAATATTCTGTATCGTAGGGGCAAACGCCTGCAAAGGCATGAGCGCCAGCGCCGCCTGAATGCGGGCCGTGTTCATGTTTTGCAATTCGTTAATGGAAACGGCCACCTTTTTTTCTTCCTCCTCGGATAGTTTACCCGGGGGGAAAGGGCCGTATTTTTTTACAAAGACATTAAAGTCGCCTTTTTGCCGGTCTTTCTCAAAATCATCCCCGGCATCCATCAGGTACACCCAGCGTCCCAAAAAATTGCCAAATTCTCCCAAAATTCGCCGCTGAGTTTCATCCTGAGCTGCCCTGCCAAATACATATTGCAGGAGCCTTGCCGTAGGGTCCGCACATTCATCGGGCAAAGGCGTCTCCTGCTGCTCTGCTGCACGCTGGGCATCGGTCATTTGTTTCGCCATAGCTGCCAGTTCGGGTTCGTCGGCCGCCGCCTTTCTGCGCGCCCGGCGGGTGATAAGCAGCAAAAAACGGCTGCGAAGCCGCCCAAGAACATGAGGTGCATCCAGGCTGTCATCCCGAATTTTTTCGCCCATGAGCAGCACCGAAAGCGCCGCCGCAAAACGGAACGCTTCGTCCTGCCCCTGCATGTGCCCGCATTTTTTCAGCGGGTTCACCGCACAGCGCTGCCGGCAGAATACACAGTCGTTTTCTTTTGCCTGTAATCCGATGGCGACAAGCAGCCAGAACGTACAGTCATAGCTCAGCGTCATCCGGCTCAGGGCCCCATACCGCCAGCCTAAATGACGGCACAGTGCACAGTACACGGCTTTGTAGGATTCGAATTCGCGCACTTTCAGTTCTGATTGAAAGGGGCGGATATAACCGAACATACAAAGATCCTTTCCGGGGCTTTGGCCCCATGGTTGTTTCCACGCCTAATTTTACCCCACTTCGCCTGAACTTCGGTGAATAGAGTGTAAACTTTCCAGGCTGTACCGATGAAAAAAACCAAGGGTTTTTCCGGCATGATTCATTTTGCAAAAAAAGCCGCCCAGCTGAAAGGCGGCTTTTTTATCATCATTTAATCCGAATGCACAGCCGATAGCAGCTTTTCCAGGTACTGTCCGGTGTAGGAAGCGGGTACCTTTGCCACCTGTTCCGGTGTGCCGCAGGCCACCACCGTACCACCGCCGTCGCCCCCTTCGGGTCCCAGGTCGATGATATAATCGGCGGTTTTGATCAAATCGAGGTTGTGCTCGATCACAATCACAGAATTGCCTGCATCCACCAATTTTTGCAGCACATCAATCAAACGGTGCACGTCGGCAATATGCAGGCCGGTGGTGGGTTCATCCAAAATATACACCGTGCGGCCCGTGGCCCGGCGGCTCAGTTCCGTAGCGAGCTTCACCCGCTGGGCTTCGCCCCCGGACAGCGTGGTGGCGGGCTGGCCGATTTTCACATACCCCAGCCCCACTTCGCACAACGTATCGAGTTTGCGGGCAATGCGGGGAATAGACGAAAAGAACTGTGCCCCCTCTTCGATGGTCATATCCAACACGTCGCTGATACTTTTGCCCTTATATTTTACTTCCAGGGTTTCGCGGTTATAGCGCTTGCCTTTACACACATCGCAGGGCACGTATACATCGGGCAAAAAGTGCATTTCAATTTTGACAATACCGTCGCCTTCACAGGCTTCGCACCGGCCACCTTTGACGTTAAACGAAAAACGTCCACTGGTAAAGCCGTGCATTTTCGCTTCCTGGGTGGAAGCGAACAAAGAACGAATATCGGTAAACACCCCGGTATAGGTCGCCGGGTTGCTGCGGGGCGTCCGGCCGATGGGCGACTGGTTGATTTGGATCACCTTATCAAGGTTTTCCAGGCCCTTAATCGCCTTGTGAGCACCGGGATGCGTATGGGCGCGGTTGAGTTCCGCTGCCAGTTTTTTATACAGGATCTCGTTAATCAGCGACGATTTGCCCGAACCCGACACGCCGGTAACGCATACTAGTTCCCCCAGGGGGATTTTCGCATCGATATTCTTCAGGTTATTCTGTTTGGCCCCGAGAATATGCAAAAATTTACCATTACCCTGACGGCGTTTGGTGGGAATAGGCACACATCGTTCCCCGGACAGGTACTGCCCGGTGATGGATTCCCGGCAGGAGACAATATCTTTCGCGGGCCCATTATAGACCACTTGTCCACCGTGCACCCCGGCTCCGGGGCCGATATCCACAATATGGTCCGCACGGAGCATGGTCTCTTCGTCGTGTTCCACCACCAGGACGGTATTGCCCATATCCCGTAGGTTCTGCAGCGTGTTGAGCAGTTTCCCGTTATCCCGCTGGTGCAAACCGATGCTGGGTTCGTCCAAAATATACAGCACGCCCGTGAGCGCCGAACCGATTTGGGTGGCCAGGCGGATACGCTGGCTCTCTCCTCCGGACAGAGTACTGGCTGCCCGGGACAGCGTTAGGTATTCCAGCCCTACATTGCGCAAAAAGCCCAGCCGGGCACGGATTTCCTTTAAAATCGCGGCAGCGATCATTTCCTCCCGCGGGGTAAGGGTGAGGGTATCGAGGAAAGAAAGGGCATCGATCACACTCATATCGCAAAACTGTGCAATATTGATATCCCCCACGGTCACCGCCAGGCTTTCTTTCGAAAGGCGTTGTCCGTGGCAGCTGTCGCAGGGCACGGCGTTCATATACGTTTCGATTTCTTCTTTGATCCAGTTGGACTGGGTTTCGCGGAAACGGCGTTCCAAATTAGTAATGATACCTTCAAAGGGGGTTTCGTATATGCCGTGGCCGTATTCGCTGCGGCGCGACACTTTGATCTTTTCCCCTTTGGTACCATAAAGCAAGATATCGATGATATTGTCGGGCAACTCGTCCACCGGTACATCCAGAGAAAAGCTATAGTGCTTGGACAGCGCTTCCATATACATGGCGGCAATGGTGCTGCCTTCCATGGCCCAGCCGCCGCCTTTTAAGGCGCCTTTGCGGATGGACAGGCTACGGTCGGGAATGATTAAATCGGGGTCAATGCGCATGAATACCCCCAGCCCCGTGCATTTAGGGCAGGCCCCGGCGGGGTTGTTGAATGAAAACATGCGGGGCGACAATTCTTCGATACTCACGCCGTGTTCCGGGCAGGCGTAATTCTGGGAAAACAGCATGTCTTCCCCATCGACCACACTGACAATCATGATCCCGCCGGCCAGAGAACCGGCGGTTTCCAGCGAATCGCTCAGGCGGGAACGAATGTCCTCCCGAATGACCAGCCGGTCCACAATGACTTCGATATTGTGTTTTTTGTTCTTTTCGGGTTTGATGGTTTCGGACAGATCATACAAAATGCCGTCCACCCGCACCCGGGCATAGCCGCTTTTGCGGGCAGCTTCCAATTCCTTTTGGTGTTCGCCCTTGCGGCCCCGCACCACCGGAGCCATAACCATAATGCGGGTCTTTTCCGGCAGGGCCATCACCTGATCCACAATCTGGTCAATGGTCTGCTGGCGGATTTCCCGGCCGCACACGGGGCAATGGGGCACGCCAATGCGGGCGTATAAAAGACGCAGATAGTCGTAAATTTCCGTCACAGTACCCACCGTAGACCGGGGGTTTTTCGACGTGGTTTTCTGG
>CAJKJS010000024.1 GCA_905200265.1 uncultured Oscillospiraceae bacterium | reverse complement strand
AAGACAGCGGCCTCTCACGCCGTTAACGTGGGTTCGATTCCCGCACGGGTCACCATTTTTCGTAAGAAGAGCAGCGAAAACTGCTTTTCACATATAGTTGGTGTTGATGACAACGAGGGTCCACCTGTTCCCATTCCGAACACAGAAGTTAAGCTCGTCGGTGCCGAAGATACTTGGCTGGTAACGGCCCGGGACAATAGGAAGACGCCAACACAAACATTCCTCAATAGCTCAGCCGGTAGAGCATGCGACTGTTAATCGCAGGGTCGTTGGTTCGAGTCCAACTTGGGGAGCCAAAGGTAACCACCTTGTAATCAAGGTGGTTATTTTTTTGCTTTTTAAAACCGTTCTTGCTTTCTCAATTATGGGAAGCAAAAACGGTTTTCTTTTTTGAAAATATAGATTTTCTCAGGTCGAGTCGAATAGTTTTCTATGTAGTCTCGGTTTCCATATATGCAATTCTTTCACTCTTTATAGAAACCATCGATCTGTGCATGGGTTCCTATCATTTCACTTGGGGTGCTGTTTAGGGAATTCTATTCACTGTTACATATATTGTGATAGATGCCTTTTAGTGTCGTAGCAAGAATGTGGCTTGTAAAGTACCTGTAAAGGGGCCGTAAGACAAAAGAGAATTCGTTCTTTTAATTGTGTAGAAGAATTATAACCCTTTGTGTTTCTGCTATTCTTAAAAATGAGGGAAACATTGATGACTGATTTTATGTCATTTTACTCAAAGGGGGAACATTATGAACGAACAATCGGAAAAGAAAATGAAACTGACGAAGTTGGAGCGTTTCTGGATCTTATATGACGTGGCTAACTCTGCTTTTGTATTACTGGTGGCGACGTTGCTGCCCATTTATTTTAATTCCCTGGCAGAAGCAGAAGGAATGGCACCGTCGGACTATTTGGCCTGGTGGGGATATGGCGCCTCGGCAGCTACTTTGCTAGTGGCATTTTTGGGCCCGGTACTTGGTACCATTGCGGATACAAAGGGGCTGAAAAAACCACTTTTCCTGATTATGATTGTGATTGGCGCTGTGGGATGCGCAGCACTGGGATTTTTTTCACACTGGGTTACTTTTTTGATTGTTTATGTGGTAGCCAAAGCCGCCTATTCTGGCAGCTTAGTGCTGTATGATGCCATGCTGACCGATGTGACAACACCAGAACGAATGGACCATGTATCTTCCCAGGGGTATGGTTGGGGCTATATTGGCAGCTGCATTCCATTTTTAATTGGCTTAGGCCTGGTGTTGGGCGCTGATGCCATTGGTATTACCATGGGGACGGCTATGGTGATTACTTTTTTATTGATCGCAGTATGGTGGATAGCGCTCTCGTTACCGTTATTGCGCCGGTATCGCCAGATTTACTATGTGGAACGGCCTAAGCACGTGATTCGCAGCAGCTTTAGCCGTATTGGTTCCACACTGCGGCAGATCCGTAAGCAAAAACATATTTTCTTGTTCTTATTGGCGTTCTTCTTCTACATTGATGGTGTGTATACCATCATCGATATGGCAATGGCGTATGGCGATGCGTTAGGTTTTGACAGTACACAGCTTTTGCTGGCACTGCTGGCTACACAAGTGGTGGCTTTCCCGTCTTCGGTTATCTTCGGGCGGCTGACAAAAAAATACAGCACCCGTACCTTAATTACCGTGTGCATTATTGCCTATGCAGGGATTGCCGTATTTGCTTTCTTCCTGTCTCAGGCCCTGCACTTCTGGATTTTGGCCATCCTAGTGGGTATGTTCCAGGGTGGCATTCAGGCGCTGTCCCGTTCGTATTTTGCGAAGATTATTCCCGCTGAAAATGCCGGGGAATACTTTGGCCTGTTTGACATCTGCGGCAAGGGCGCTTCCTTCTTGGGTACAACCTTAGTAGGCATTGTTAGCCAGGTGACCGACAGCATGAATATGGGCGTAAGCGTGCTGGTGGTTGTGTTCCTAGTGGGACTCGTTATCTTCCGATTGGCTCCAGTTCCGAATGAAACAGCCAAAACTGAATAAGAGAGAAAGCCCCGACAACCAAATGGCTGTCGGGGCTTTTTTCTTTCGTTTATGAAATAGTGGGACGATTAGCCGTAGCCACAATGTCAATGCCGGTACCGAGTACATTTTCCAGCACCACATCGCCGATAGCTACCGGCGCCTGTAGTTGTACACGATCCAGCAGGCGCACCGCCTGTTCCATCAAACCACGGGGCAGCTCTCCAGCTGATTTGACCGATACGCGCCGGTGCAGGCTGCCCGTGACCTTCACGGTGGAAGTGAGAACCCGAGTGGGGTTTGTCAGTTCTTTTTTTCCGTATTCTTCGCCCCGTTCACAGGAGTTACCGGTGACGGTAAAGCCGTTTTCATCGTCCACCCGCAGATGGCAGCCCTTGGGGCATTTGATACAAATGAGTTCTTTCATAGGTATTCCGTCCTTTCCCCTTATGCCTTGTCCACGATTTGAACGGTCAGGGTATCACCCTCCGCTTTTTCGGCCAGAACCTTCGGTAGAGTGATGGTTTCCATTTCGCCGGGGGCTACATGCTCCCGGTTAAAGCGACACAGCACCGTTTTACCGTCGGTGACCTGAATTTCCACATCGCGGTAAATATTGGACACGCGGAAGAAAATACCCACGGAACGGTCCATACCGGACAGTCGCAACTTTTGCGGAACGGTATAGGTGACCCGATCGCCGTTTTTCAGTTCCAGTACCCGACCGTCGGGCGTTTCACCGTTTTGCACGAAGTGTGCAGCAGCAGCGCCGGCTTTTTGGCTTTCACCGGTGACATAGTCGACTAGGTCATGTACGTGAACGACATTGCCGCAGGCAAACACACCGGGCATGGAGGTTTCCATGTTCTCGTATACCACGGCGCCCCGGGTGCGGGGGTCCAACGTAATGCCGGCGGCCCGAGTGAGTTCATTTTCAGGCAGCAACCCTACCGAGAGAAGCAAGGTATCGCAATCAAAGGTCATTTCCGTGCCGGGGATGGGACGGCGGTTTTCGTCCACTTTACTGACAACGACTTGTTCCACACGGTCGTGGCCTTTAATATCGGTAACTGTATGGGACAGATACAGCGGAATATCATAATCCTGCAAACACTGCACAATGTTGCGGTTCAGGCCCCCGGAGTAGGGCATAAGTTCCACACAGGCCAGCACTTTGGCCCCTTCCAGCGTCATGCGGCGGGCCATAATCAGCCCGATATCCCCGGAACCGAGGATCACGACCCGTTTGCCGACCATGTACCCTTCCATATTCACATACCGCTGAGCGGTACCGGCGGTGAAAATACCAGCCGGCCGTTCGCCGGGAATGGAGATGGCGCCCCGGGTGCGTTCCCGGCAGCCCATGGCCAGCACGATGGCGCCAGCTTCGATTACCATATACCCGTCTTTCGGGTTAACACAATGGACTTTGCGGCCTTCTTCAATGGCCAGTACCATCGTATCCAGTTTAACCTGCACGCCGGTTTGTCCGAGCAGGTCGATAAAGCGGCCGGCGTATTCCGGACCGGTAAGTTCTTCTTTAAAATAATGCAGCCCAAATCCGTTGTGGATGCACTGGTTCAGAATGCCACCCAGTTCTTTATCCCGTTCCAGGATGAGCACACTTTTGGCACCCTGTTCCCAGGCTTTGCACGCTGCCGCCAGGCCGGCCGGGCCGCCGCCGATTACGACTACTTCAACTTTCATGGTTTCAGCCCTCCGTTTTTGTTTCGCCGGTGATGATATACATCCCTTTGCGATCCTGCGGGATCTGTTGCATGGGGATGCCCAGTTCCCGGGCAATGATCTCATGGACCCGTGGCCCGCAGAAGCCACCCTGACACCGGCCCATCCCGGCACCGCAGCGGCGTTTCACCCCGTCAATGGAACAGGGAGGAATGGGAGAGTGCAGCGCATCGACGATTTCGCCTTCGGTAATCGTTTCGCACCGGCAGATCACCCGGCCATACAGCGGATTTTTTGCGATGACTTCGGCCCGCTGGGCGGGGGACAGTTCCCGCACCCGCACCCGGTGAGGCAAGGAATCGATAAACGTTTCTTTTTCCGTTAAAGGCAGGCCCGCTTTTCCAAGCAGCTCCATTACATATTCGCCAATGGCCGGAGCACTGGACAGCCCGGGAGACTTGATGCCCGCACAGTCGATAAAGCCGGGCAGTTCGGGTACTTCTTCAATGATAAAATCGTCGATATTGGTATTAGCGCGCACCCCTGCAAAATTGCGGATATTGTCACGGAAGCTCACCGACGGCACCGAGAGCCGGGCCATACGCTGCACAAAGGCAAGACCTTCTGCCGTGGTACCCGTTTCCTGCGAGGAAGAAACGGGTTCCGCGTTGGGACCGACGATCAAATTGCCGTCAGCGGTGGGGCTGACCAATACGCCTTTGCCTACTTCAGTGGGGCATTGGAAAATCACGCTGTGGACCGTATCGCCCACGGCTTTATCCAGCAGGAAATATTCCCCGCGGCTGGGCTTCATGGTGTAGGGCGGCGGGGCAATCAGGGAACGAATATGCCACGCATCTACACCGGTTGCATTGACCACATAGCGGGACTGCACCGTTTCACCATTTTGCAGGGTGAGGGTGATCCCTTCTTCCCCGCGGCTGACGCCGGTTACTTCCGCATTCAAACGGAACTCCACTCCGTTTAAGGCTGCACAGTCCGCCATGCTCTGCGCCATACGCCAAGGCATGACAATACCCGCAGATGGGGCGTACAAAGCGCCTACGCAGTCCCGGGTGACAGCCGGTTCCCGGTCCCACACTTCCTGGGGGGACAGGATTTGAAGGCCCGGCACGCCATTTTTCACACCGCGTTCGTATAGTTCGTGGACCATGCGCAGGTTGTCGTCATTAAACGCAAGAATGAGCGAACCCACCTTTTTAAAAGGAAAGTCCAGCTTTTCGCTCATTTCTTCCACCATGGCGTTGCCGCGCACATTCAGTTTGGCCATCAATGTGCCAGGCATGGGGTCATAACCCGCATGAATAATGGCGGAATTTGCCTTCGTTGTGCCGCAGGCTATATCATTCTCTTTTTCCAGCACACAGACCGAAAGCTGGTACCGGGCCGCTTGCCAGGCAATGGCAGCGCCGCTGACACCGGCACCAAGAATAGTCAGATCATACAACTCCGTTACCTCCTTCGAAAACAGGAAAAACCGCCGGTTTTACCCGTAGGTTTGATCGCTTTCATTATATATCATCCGAAGGGCGTTTGCAATGTTTGCGTCTCGGTCGCACGGCTCTTCCTTTTGCTGTAAATAGCAGCCTGTTTGCACACATTCTGTGTACATATCTATGAGCATGCGCAGCTCTCGCCCGGCTTTATAGATCTCTTCCTGTCGGGCGTTTTGCAGTTTACGACGGTACCGAAGAATACAGCGGCGCAGCTTTTCTGCTTCCTGTAAATACTCGTTCCCCCAGGTATGGTAGTTCATGGAAAGCCTCCTTCTTTGCAAATATCGAACAATTGTTCCAATTTCTTCTAGCATAATGAAGAAAAAAAGAGGAAGCAACGTAAAAAGACGTTGACAAAAAATTTTTTTCGTTCCACCATGGATACAACAGAGGAAAACCGGAATTCATACTAGGATTTTTGGGCGTAATGCGGTATAATACTATCAATGTTTTGGCAGCGGCATCGTGAGAGAGCAGGCCGCGGTGAAGGAGGTCATGACTAGGATGGGCGTGTTGGTTTCGTTGACCGATACAATTGGTCGTGCAGTGGAAGTTTTGGCGGAAAAAGGCCGCCGGGCGGCAAAAATCAGCCGGCTGCAAAGTGTCATTCGCAGTGAAGAGAGAGCAGCCAATGAAGCATATCTTTCGCTGGGGCGGTATTACTACCGACATCTGCGGGATCAGGGCGGAGAAGAACAGCAAAAACTGTGCCTCCGGATTGATAAAGCCATGGAACGGGTGGATCGTGCCGTAGAAAAATTGGAGGAAACGGCACTAGAAGCGGAAGACCCAAAAGAGCAAGATCCTTGCGCGGGTTGCCGGCAGATGTCTTGTGCTGCCTGTGCCTGTTATGAAGACGAAGACTCCAATGAGGAAGAAGCCGGGGAAGACGTAGTACCGGTACCTGCGCAGCCGGACGAAGAAGAAAAAGAACCCGAAACAGAAAATGGACAGCCGGAAGAAACCGAAGAAGCAGAGGAAGAACCGGCGATTGTATGGCCGGTCACGGGTGAAAAAACGAAGGAGCCTTCTTGTGGTTCGATTCCGCAGCCGGAAGTCCCTCAACCGGCTCGGGAAACCCCGGAAGCGCGGGTTATTGATCGCAGTGTGGGACAAGAAAAGGAAAAAGACCGGGAAGTGGCCGATATAGACGACGTGCTGCAAATTCCGTTTTTATAAGCCTGAAGGAGGAACCGTGAAAGAAAAAGTTCTGTTGGGAATGAGCGGCGGGGTGGATTCTGCCGCTTCAGCGGTGGTGCTGTTGCAAATGGGATATGACGTAACAGGTATGACCATGCAGCTGCATCGCGCCGAAAAAAATGACCGCCGGTGTGGGACTCCCGATGACCGGGAAGATGCCGCAAAGGTGTGCCGCCAATTGGGCATTGATCACATCAGCCTGGATTTTACCGACCGTTTTGAAGAAACCGTCATCGGTGATTTTATTGCGGAATATCAGCGGGGCCGTACCCCCAATCCGTGCGTGTGCTGCAACCGTTTTTTAAAATTCGGTGCCGCACTGGAATGGGCGGAAGAACACGGTTTTGCCTATATCGCGACGGGCCACTATGCCGTGATCCGGCCCGATGAAAACGGGGAAAAGCGTTTATTTCGTTCGGCTTCGAAAAAAGACCAGAGCTATGTGCTGTGGGGGCTGAAAAAAGAACAGCTTAAAAAAGTACTATTCCCCCTGGGTGACCGGGAAAAAGATGATACCCGGCGCCTGGCCAGTGATGCGGGATTACATTTGAGCCAGAAGCCCGATAGTGAAGATATCTGTTTTGTGCCGGACCATGACTACGCCGCGTTTATCCGCCGCCGTACAGGGCAAACGGAAATCCCCGGCGATTTTGTGGACGAACAGGGCCATGTACTGGGGCGTCACCGAGGCATCTGGCATTACACCATCGGCCAGCGCAAAGGGCTGGGGATCAGTCTGGGGCAGCCGATGTATGTCAAACGCATCGACCCCGCCCACAACTGTGTCGTGTTGGGGCCGGAAGGTTGCCAGTATAGCGGCGGGTGCTTGCTGGAAGGCATGAATTACCACGAAACACCGCCACAGGAGCCGTTTACCGTGTGGGTGAAACTGCGGTATAGTGCTCCGCTTTGTCAGGCGGTCTGTCAGGTACTATCTGGAGACAAGGCCCGGCTGTTGTTTTCCATGCCCCAGCGCTCTGTCACGCCGGGACAGTCGGCTGTGCTCTATGATGCTGCCGGGAAAGTGCTGGGCGGTGGGCTCATTTTGTGCCCGGATGATGGGCAGACATAAACCGGACGAGACGGCGGGAGAAAAAGGAGGTTTTGCTTCGTTGTCGACCTGTATTACCAAGGAGATCAGCTGCCCGGAATGCGGCGCTGTAAACCGTGTGGACTTGTGGCCCGGTATGGACCGTCGGGAAAAACCCCTGTTGCGCAAAAAAGTGCTGGAGGAATCCCTGTTTTACTGGGTATGCCCTCACTGTGGATATCAGGCCCTGATGGAATACCCGTGCGTGTACCACGATAGGGATCTGGGCTTTTTATTGTGCCTGCTGCCGGAAGGTACGGGCGAGGTGCCGGACAGGCTGCCTCCGTTGCCGGAAAAATTACGGCTGCGGTTGGTGACGACACCGGCCCAGATGAAAGAAAAAGTGTTGCTGTTTGAAAGTGGGTATGACGATGTGGCCATGGAACTGGTGAAGTATTCCCTGACCCAGTTGGTCGTGGAAAAATGGCATATCCCGTCAGCTACCGCCTATTTTACCAAGGCGGATGAAAAAGAGATTGAGTTTGCGTTTTTCCGGCCGGGTCAAACGCGGCCGGTGCTGCAGCGCACCCGTATGAAGGCGTATCGTCAGGCGCGGGAAATTTTAAAACTATTACACTACCACGACAGCAAAGGATTTGTGGCGGTGGACATGGCCCTGGCAGCCGAATTATTTGAGCAGTTCCGGAACCTTGGGCAGGAAGACGAATAAAACCAGCCCCTAGGGGTTGTTAGGATAGAAGAAAGAAGGTAAAAAATTATGTGTGGGATTACGGGCTTTACCGGCGAAGTGATTGACCGCGATAAGGTGATCAAATCCATGACCGATGTGATTACCCATCGTGGGCCGGACAGCAGCGGTGTCTTTTCGGATGACTATGTTTCCATGGGGTTCCGCCGGCTGAGCATTATTGATATCAGCGAAAGCGGCGACCAGCCCATTTATAACGAAGATAAGACCCTGGTGCTCACGTTTAACGGGGAAATTTATAACTACCAGGAATTGCGCAAGGAACTGATTGAAAAGGGCCATGTGTTTACAACCAAGACTGACAGTGAAGTACTGCTGCATGGGTTTGAAGAGTGGAAGGAAGAACTGCTCAACCGGCTGCGCGGCATGTTTGGTTTTGCCATTTACAACCGAAAAGATCACAGTTTGTTTATGGCGCGGGACTTCTTTGGCATTAAACCTCTGCATTATACCATGGTGGGGGACCACTTTGTGTATGGCAGTGAAATCAAGAGCATTTTGCAGTTCCCGGGATTTGAAAAGAAACTGAATATGGACACGCTGAATCAGTACCTGTCCTTCCAGTATGCCGTACCGCCCCAGACTTTCTTTGAAGGGGTGTACTGCTTGCTGCCGGCCCACTACCTGTGGTACCGTGATGGGAAAATTACCACAACCCGGTACTGGGAACCGCGCTTTGAACCCGACAACTCCCTGACGGAAGAAGAAGCCGTAGATCGCATCGAAAAAGTATTCGAAAACAGCGTGGCGGTTCACAAGATTAGCGACGTGGAAGTGGGTTGTTTCCTCAGCAGCGGCGTAGACAGCAGCTATGTATCCACCTTCTTCCCGGGGCAGAATACCTTTACCGTGGGATTCGACTTTGGCGAAAAGTACAATGAAATCAGCTGGGCCAAAGAACTCAGCGCCCAGATCGGCGTGAAACATCATGCAAAGATTATTGCCAGCGAAGAATTTTGGGGCAATATTAAAAAAGTACAGTACCATATGGACCAGCCTCTGGCCGACCCGTCGTGCATTGCGCTCTATTTTGTGTCAAAGCTCGCCAGTGAACACGTAAAAGTGGTGCTCAGCGGCGAAGGCGCCGACGAACTGTTCGGCGGATATACGATTTATAATGAACCCCGTGTGTTCCGTCTGTACCGGGCCCTGCTGCCCCAGTGCGTGCGCACCGGGCTGCGCCGGTTGGTGCAGAAAGTGCCGCATCACTTCCGTGGCCAGAGCTTTATTACCCGCGGCGAATATCCCACCAACGAATCGTTCATCGGTAACGCCAAAATGTTCAGTTATGAAGATAAACAGCGTCTGATGAAAGAACCGCAGTACGCTACCCGGCCTCAGGAACGCACCCGCCCGTATTACGACCGTGTGAAAGACCTGGACGACGTGACGCGCATGCAGTACCTGGATATCAATATGTGGATGGTCGGGGACATTCTGCTCAAAGCCGACCGTATGAGTATGGCAAACTCTCTCGAACTGCGCGTGCCGTTCCTGGATAAGGAAGTGTTCAAAGTGGCCGCGTCGCTGCCCACCCGGCTGCGCGTGAACCGGCACAACACGAAGTACGCCATGCGAAAAGCGGCTCACCGCCGTCTGCCGGAAGCCTGGGCCCGGAAAAAGAAGCTCGGTTTCCCGGTGCCGACCCGCGTGTGGCTGAAAGACCCGAAGTATTATGAAATCGTCAAAGCGGCGTTCCAGAGTGAAACCGCTGAAAAGTTCTTCCATACCGAAGAACTGGTGCAGTACCTGGATGACCACTTTAATGGCTTGCGGGATTACAGCCGCCGGATCTGGACGGTATTTGTGTTCCTGGTGTGGTACAACATCTATTTTGAAGATGGCGCCCATGCCGAAGTGGCTTGGCCCATGTTTAAACCCGCATCGAAATAAAAACTGTAAGAAAAAGCCCTCTTTGTACCGGAAAACCGGCACAAGGGGGCTTTTTGCTGTATAGTCGCACTTTCCGTACGGAAGAATGATTTTTGTAGCCGCTAGAAAATGTGTGTCCGTTTTTTCGGTATGTGTATCAGAATCCATACATTGCATTTACCGGAAAAAAGCGATAAAATAAGAGAAAAATAAGCGGTCTGTAAAGGCAAAACTACCGAAAAAAGGAGCCAAAACAATGAAACGAGCTTATGAACGTTTTCTTTCTTATGTAGCGTATGATACCACATCCGATGAAAAAAGCACCACATTTCCCTCCACCCCGGGGCAGAAGGTGCTGGCGGCTGTGCTGGAAAAGGAAATGAAAGAACTGGGTATTCCCCGTGTGGTGATGGATGAAAACGGGTATGTGTATGGAGAAATTCCCGCTACGCCCGGTTGGGAAGAAAAACCGGCCATTGGCCTGATTGCTCATATGGATACCAGCAGCGCGGCCAGCGGCCATGATATCCACCCACGCATCGTCGAAAACTACGATGGCGGCGATATTGTACTCAATAAAGAAAAAGGAATTACGCTGAAAGTCAGCGATTTTCCTGTGATGCCCCGTTTTCAGGGCGAAGATTTGATCGTGACCGACGGCACCACGCTGCTGGGCGGTGATAATAAGGCCGGCATTGCCGAAATTCTCACAGCGGTGGAAGAATTGATGGCCAGCGACAAGCCCCACGGCCGGGTGTGTGTGGCCTTTACCCCAGACGAAGAAATTGGCAAGGGGGCGTCGCGTTTTGATGTGGCCGGTTTTGGAGCCGATTTTGCCTACACAGTGGACGGCGGGGAACTAGGCGAAGTGGAATATGAAACGTTCAACGCAGCCCAGGCGATTGTGACGGTACACGGGCGCAGCATTCACCCCGGTGCGGCGAAAAACAAAATGAGAAATGCCATTTTAATGGCGATGGATATGCACCGCATGCTGCCGGTGTTTGAAAATCCCATGTATACCGAAGGTCGCGAAGGATTCTACCACCTGGGGGCTATTGAGGGCGATGAAGAATGCACCGAAATGCGTTATATCATCCGCGACCATGACCGCAGCGTGTTCGAAAGTAAAAAAGAACGCATGCGTTACCCAGTTCCGGCTTATGGAGTACGCACTGCGCTGCGAAGGCTACAAGTG
>CAJKJS010000023.1 GCA_905200265.1 uncultured Oscillospiraceae bacterium | reverse complement strand
GGATGAAAATTGCTCAAACCCTACTGCGCAGTACCTCTTTGCCCATAGGGCTGGTGGCTTCCCGGGTAGGATATGTGAATTTTTCGCACTTTGCGCGTATCTTTAAAAAGGAATATGGGGTGTCGCCTTCCGAGTACCGTCAAACGTACCGCAATGTGCAGTCATAAAAAGGCGGATGGTCATTTTTGGAACAGTGGTAAGTCATTTGCCGGGCAGAAGAGAAAAGGAGAAAATTGGTATAATGGCGGTGTTCTAAAAACAAAGTGGCGTTTCTTTGTATGATTCGCCGAAAAAGGGCAGACCCGGGCGACACAGGTCTTTCCGCCGGGGATGCCACAAAAAGGGAGGAAGCAAAGTATGAAAAAGATTCTGGCAGCCCTTTTGGCAGCCAGCCTGTGTCTGGGGGCTTTTGCAGGATGCAACGGCGACAGCGGTACAAGCAGTACGCCTTCCGGCAACACCGGTGACGGGGACGGCACAAAGGATTACAGCCAGCAGGAAGCGTATACCGTGAAACTGATGATGCCCGGTGACGCCAAGACGGAAGACTGTAAGGAAGTATCCGAAGCCGCCAGCAAGATCCTGGAGGAAAAATTCAACACCACCCTGGACATTGTGCGTGTGGGCTTTGGCAGTTACCCGGACCAGGTGAATCTGATGTTCTCGTCCGGGGAAAAACTGGACCTGCTGTATAACAACCGCGATATCTTTGTGTCGGCGGTCAACAACGGCCAGATCGTGGAAATGACGCCTTACCTGGAAGAATACGGCAAAGATTTGCTGGAACAGATCCCGCAGGAACGCTGGGATTGTACATCCATTGACGGCAAAGTGTATGCCGTACCGGCCAATAAGGAAATTGCCGTAAGCTGGGGCTTTGCCTGCGTGAAGGAAATGGCCGACGCCACGGGTGTGGATTACAGCAACATTAAAACCGAAGATGATCTGCTGCCTTTGCTGCGGGCTATTAAGAAAATGTATCCTGATGTGTGGCCGATCGTGGCAAGCTACGGCGGTATGAGCACCATGAATACCAACGACGACTTGGGCGCTGATATTGGCTCGCTGGAAGACTGCACCGACAGCAGCAACACCACGGTTGTAAACTGGTATGCTACCGATTCCTTCCGCGAGATTTGCGAACGGCGGTATGACTGGGCACAGGAAGGTTTGATTATTCCCGATGCTTCCTCTACGTCGGAAGACTCTTCGGCTCAGATCGCATCCGGTAAGGGCTTTGGTATGTTTACTAACACCAAACCCGGTATTGAAAACGAACTGGAAAAGAAGACCACCAAAGAAATGCTGGTCTTTACCCTGACGCCGGTGTACACCACCACCACCCGTCTGGATATTCTGTGGTATGTGGCACACAACAGCGAAAAACCGGAACGTGCTGTGCAGGTGCTCAATGAACTGTACACCAATGCGGAACTGGAAAATATCTGCATCAACGGTATCGAAGGCAAACACTTCGAACTGAAAGATGAAGAAAAGGGCATTGTCGGTTATCCCGAAGGTGTAGATGGCACCAATACTGGGTATCCGTCGTATCCCTGGGCTTGGCCGAACGAAATGATTTCCTACATCTGGGACGGCGATCCGGAAGATCTGTGGACCGCGACCGATGAATGGAACAAGTCCGCTGTGATCTCCCCGGCTATGGGCTTTAGCTGGAACAACAGCAGCGTACTCAACCAGGTAACGGCTTGCACCAACGTGAAGAGTAAATATGAAAATGCGCTGGTCACCGGTTCGATTGATCCTGACGAAGCGATTCCGCAGTTCCTGCAAGAACTGGAAGATGCGGGTGTCAATGACATCATCGCCGAAAAGCAGAGACAGCTGGACGAATACCTGGCGAATAAAGAATAATCAGCCGGTTTTGCACCTGGACCGTGATCCCGGTCTGACATAGACATGCATTGTTCGCCGGGCCCGGCCCGGTCCGGCGAAAAACCATCATCCGGCTGGATGCCGGCAAGTGGAAGAGGCGGAGCCAGTCACTGCGGTGCCGGTTCCGCCCTTTGTTTTGTCAAAAAGAGCCAAGGAGGAGGATAACCCATGGTGGGAGTACACAAAAAGAGTCTGTGGAAGCGCCTGCGCCCTTATTTGCCCCTGTACTTAATGATGATTCCGGGCGCCATCTATCTGATCATCAATAACTACATCCCCATGGCGGGTATTACCATTGCCTTTGAACAGTTCAATTACAGCAAAGGTATGTGGGGCAGCCCGTTTGTGGGACTGAAAAACTTTGAATTCCTGTTTAAAACCAAAGATGCGTGGATCATCACCCGCAATACGCTACTCTATAACACGGCGTTTATCGTACTGGGTACGGTGCTGGCTATTGCCGTAGCCATTCTGCTCAACGAAATCCATTCGTCGCTGGCCAAAAAGATTTATCAGACGACCATTCTGGTACCGTTCCTGATTTCCATCGTGGTGGTCAGCTACCTGGTGTATGCGTTTTTGAGCAGCGATTCCGGTTTTATCAACAATTCGATTCTAAAACCCCTGGGCATGGAACCCGTTTCCTGGTATACGTCGCCCCAGTACTGGCCCTTTATTCTGATTCTGGTCAACATTTGGAAAGGATTGGGATATAACTGCATTATCTACTACGCCACGCTGGTGGGGATTGATAAAGGGTATTACGAAGCGGCTGTTATCGATGGAGCGAACCGCTGGCAGCAGGTCATCCATATCACGTTACCATCGCTCAAACCCACGATCATCACCTTGACACTAATGGCAATCGGGAAGATTTTCTATTCCGACTTCGGCCTGTTCTATCAGGTGCCCATGAATTCCGGCCCGCTGATGGATGTGACCAATACCATTGATACCTACGTGTACCGCGGGTTGATGTCGCTGAACAACATCAGTATGTCGTCGGCCGCCGGTGTGTATCAGTCGCTGGTTGGGTTTTTGCTGGTACTCACAGCCAACTGGGTTGTGAAAAAGCTCAGCCCCGACAATGCGCTGTTCTAAAGGAGGCGATTATTCATGGTTGATAGAGGAAGAGCATTCCAAATTGTGGCAAACATCATCATGATTATTTTGGTGCTGTTTTGTTTGATTCCCTTTGTCCTTTTGATTGTTTCGTCCATTACGCAGGAAACCTGCCTGATTCGTAACGGGTACAGCTTTTTCCCCGAACAAATTGACTTTGCCGCCTATCGGTATTTGCTGGTGGATTCTACCAGTATTGTGCGCGGGTACATTCTGTCGGCTATTGTGACTGTCGTGGGTACGGTGGGCAACCTGACCTTAACTACCCTGTTTGCCTATCCGCTGTCGCGCAAAGATTTGCCGGGGCGCAATTACTTAGCCTTTTTCCTGTTTTTCACCATGTTGTTTAACGGCGGGCTGGTGCCGTCGTACATCATGTGGACGCAGATTTTCCAAATTAAAAATACCTTGGCGGCGCTCATTTTCCCCAACCTGTTCATGGGGGCGTTCTACGTCATTATGATGCGCACGTACTTTAATACCAACATTCCCGATGCAGTCATCGAAGCGGCCCGGATTGACGGCGCCGGTGAATTCAAAATTCTGTTCCGCATCGTGATGCCCATGTCCATTCCCATTATTGCTACGCTGGCCTTGCTCGTCGGCTTGGGATATTGGAACGACTGGCTCAACGGCCTTTATTACATCAATCAGGACAGCCTTTATTCCATTCAGGTGCTGCTCAACCGCATGCTGATGGACGTGCAGTTCCTGATGAGTAACACGAACGCGGCCCAGAACCTGCAAAATCAGGACTTTGTGCTGCCGTCCACGGGTATCAAGATGGCGGTCGCTGTTATGGGTGCTTTGCCCATCTTGATCGTATATCCGTTCTTCCAGCGGTACTTCATCAAAGGCATTGTCATTGGTGCTGTGAAGGGGTAAAAAACTGCGATTTATAGGGAACGAAGCCGCCTGTTATGCCATATGCATTGACAAATACAGGCGGCTTTATTACGCTATAGGTGATAGCCGGGCTATGCCCGCGAAAGGAGACGACTATTTATGGAAAACCGGTTTACGTATGACCAGTCGGTCTACACACAGCCGCTGGATGATCCCCGGGCAGCGGTGCTGTCTACCGTGGGGCTTATCCCCGATGAAAATGGTGTAGTGGATGTGACCGAACGGCTCCAGCGCTTACTCGATGACGTAAAGCGCCGGGATCATCGGGGTATTGTACTGATTCCCGAAGGGAAATATGCCATTAGCCGTACGGTGTACCTGCCGCGGGCTGTGCGTATGATTGGCTATGGCAAAGAACGGCCGGAATTTATACTGCGTGAAAATACCCCTGGGTTCCAGAAGCCCCCCACCGATGACAAGGGGCAGGCGGTTTATATGTTCTGGTTTACCGGAAATACCCCTATGGAAGATGGAACCATTCAGGATGCAAACCCTGGTACCTTTTATAGCGCCGTGTCGAATATCGACTTTACCATTGAAAAAGGGAACCCGGCGGCGGTAGTGTTGCGGGCACATTTTGCCCAGCACGGATTTGTCAGCCACTGCGTGTTCCACATTGGAGAAGGCAAGGCCGGGATTTTCGATGTAGGCAATGAAATGGAAAACCTGCACTTTATCGGCGGTACCTATGGGATGTATACCACGAAATGTTCCCCCGGGTGGCCGTTTGTGCTAGTAAACAGCGAATTTGAAGGCCAACGCGAGGCTGCCGTGTATTCACGGGAATGCGGCCTGACGTTCAGCCGTGTCCGGTTTGCCCATGTGCCGGCTGCTCTTACCGTGATGGACGGCTACTGGGAAAAGGTTTGCTGGAAAGATTGCGTGATGGAAGATATCACGGGTCCGGCATTGCGCATTGCACGGGAAGAAAACAGCTGCACCCAGGTAAATCTGCGCCATGTTCTGATGCGCCGCACGCCGGTGCTGCTCCTTGGTAAGGAAAGCGGGAAAACCCTGCCTGGCCGTGAGGAAGAAACCTGGATCGATAGTCTGTGTGTGGGCGACACCGTTACGCTGGATACCGCCAGCGAACCGCCAAAGCGGGTATGGGACAGCGCGTTTTCGCCGGTTTCCGACTGGGACAAAGCGGTTTCATCCCTGCGGGAAGAAGTACGCTTGCTGCCGCCCCAGGAAACCTGGCGCAATGTGCGGGACTGGGGCGCCATGGGGAACGGGAAACACGATGATACCGCCGCTCTACAGCGCGCCCTGGATGAAGGCGGGCCTATCTATCTGCCTCAGGGACTGTATCGTGTGACGGATACCCTTCAGATGCGGCCGGATTCAGCGCTAATTGGTATGAACCCCATTTCCACCCAGCTGGTACTGGATGAAAACAGCCCGGTGTTTGCGGGCGTGGGCCCCGCGAAAGCCGTGTTGCAAACCAGTGCGGGTGGCCGAGATGTGGTCAATGGCATTGGCATCGACACCGCTTGCCGCAATCCCAGAGCCGTGGGGTGCCGGTGGACGGCCGGGGCCGATTCGTACATGAACGATGTAAAATTCGTCGGCGGTCATGGGCAGATCACGCCGGAAAAGGAAAACGTGCCGGTATATAATGCCAGCCGTACCGCCGATGTGGATGCACAGCGCCCGTGGGACGTACAGTATCCCAGTTTGTGGATTACCGATGGGGGCGGCGGCGTGTTTAAAGACGTGTGGAGTGCCAGCACCTATGCCCTATCAGGCTTTATGATTTCGGAAACCGAAACGCCCGGAGTTATGTATCAAGTGTCGGTGGAACACCATGTGCGCCACGAAATCCTGTTGCGGAGAGTGAAAAACTGGCAGTTTTACGCCATGCAGACAGAAGAGGAAGTGGCTGAAGGCAGCGAATGCCAGCCGTGGGAACTGTCGGAATGCAGCGATTTGATTTTCGGTAATGTGTACGCGTTCCGTGTGATTTGGGTGGACCGTCCGTATCCCTGTGTTGTGAAAGCCTGGGGTTGCGAAAATCTTGTGTTTATGAATTGCCACAATTTCACCCAAATGAAGTATACCATCGAAAACTTCTACCAGGATATGGATACCGGCCGCGCGGTGGGATATTGGCAAATGAGTCTGCTCACAGTGGGCGAAAAAGCGCCCGGCTGTGCGCTTCCGGTGACGCCGGACCAGCCGGTGCTGCTAAGCGATGGACTGGATGCTGCCGACGGGCTGTGTGCTGGGCCGAATGGTACCGTCTTTGTGTGCGACAGCCGGCTGCACCGGTTGTACCGGTGGGATCCGAAAGCGGGCGCTCTGTCGCTTCTAACCGTGTTGCCATTCCGGCCGCTTTCCCTGTGGTGTGATACGGCGGGGAGCCTTTTGATGGTGACGGAGTATAAACCTGTGCCTGATTCCACCGTGGAGGGCCGCCGGGAAATGGATAGCGACGGATACGAAGACCGGGTGGCTACATCTGGCGGGTGCTATTTCCCGTTCTTCCGGCTGGACCGGCAGATTCGAGTTTGTGCCCTTGATCCGGAACACCCGGAAGACAGCCTGCAGGTGCTGCCTGTAAGAAAAACGGCGGATATGGCACCGGAAACGCTGCTGTACCCCATGAACCAGTGGCGGGACGACGGGGACATGATGATGTCGTTTGGCACAGTGGAACCGCTATGTTACCCGGCCCCCGACGGAAAAACCGCCGTGGCTCATCATCCTGGACTGGCCCGGGCCACGGGTCTTGTGCCCCTTATGATTGGGCAGGAAGCGCTCCTTGTGGATGAATACAATAAGTGTATCGTTAAGGTGCAAGTCGAAAAAGACTTTATCCTGCAAAATCCCGAAATTGTACTCGAACGCGGGGAATACAGCGTGGCTAAGACAGCTGACGGGACGACGTATGTGCCGGATTCCCTGTTGTATGGCGGCAAAGAGGGCGAAACGCCGTGTACATGGCGGCTGCCCCATCGCCCGGCTGGGGTCATGGTAAGCGATGACGGAGCCTATTTGTATATTACGGCACGGCAGGCGCTCTATATGATGCATTTATCTAAATAAGGTTTCGATCCGTTTTGCGGCCGGCCTTCTGAAAAAGGAGACCGGCCGTTGCTTTTCATTTTCTTGTCAGGTATACTGAAAACGAAAGGAGTGAGATGCCCATGATTCTGACAACGAAGCGGCTTATTCTGCGCCCCTGGGAAGACGGGGATGCAACGGACTTATACCAATACGCAAAGGATGAACGTGTGGGCCCTATGGCCGGATGGGCGCCCCACAAAGATGAGGAAGACAGCCTGATGATCATTCGCACTGTGCTGTCCCAACCGGAAACCTATGCCGTGGTGCCAAAAGAAACAGGCCGCCCGGTGGGTAGCGTGGGCATTCACCAAAAAAGCGGGGAAAAAGAAGCCGAAATTGGCTGCTGGATTGGCGTGCCGTACTGGGGACAAGGGCTTATCCCCGAAGCGGTCCGGCGGCTTGTGCGCCGGTGTTTTGAAGAACTCCATTGTGAAACGGGGTGGTATAAGTATTACGACTGCAACGAAAAATCCCGGCGGGTGCAGGAAAAGTGTGGGTTTTCGTACCACCATATCGAAAAACAAAAGCTCACTTTATTGGGCGACAGGCGGGATACCCACGTTTGCTGCCTGACCCGGCAGGCGTATGAAGCTCAAAACCGGAAAGCGGCCGACGAAACGGGGTTACTGATTCGCACAGAGACCCCAGCGGATGCCCGGGCCGTGGAAGAACTCACCCGGGAAGCTTTCTGGAATGTGTACCGGCCTGGCTGTATGGAACATTATTTGGTGCATCGTTTTCGTGGACGGCCTGAGTGCGTACAAGACCTGAATCTCGTTATGGAGCAGAACGGCGTTCTGATAGGGCATATTTTATATGTAAAAGCGGCCATTGAGCTAGATCAAGGGGGCGTTTTCCCGGTCATGACCTTTGGCCCCGTGAGCATCGTGCCCGCCTACCAGCGCCGGGGATATGGGAAAAAACTGGTCACCGAATCCCTTAAAAAGGCCAGGGCTCTGGGGGCAAAAGCCGTGTGCATGGAAGGGAACCTGGATTTTTACGGCAAGGTGGGATTTGTAAAGGCCAGCGAAAAAGGTATACGCTATGGCGATGCGCCACAGGGAGAAGAAGTGCCGTATTTTCTTATCAAAGAACTGGTGCCCGGAGCCCTTGACGGGATCACGGGTGTGTATCACACCCCCGAAGGGTATTTCGTAGACGAGGAAGAGGTAGAGCGATTCGACGCCGGGTTCCCGAAAAAGAAAAAAGAAAAGCGGCCCGGTCAGCTGGTATAAACTAGGAGGATACAAATGAACGATAGCCTGGAACCGTGGTTAACCCAGTACCGGCAAACCGTGGAACAAGCCTTTCAAGGGCGCATCTGGTTTATGGGGCTGCAGGGCAGCTATGGACGCGGCGAAGCGACCGAGCATAGCGATATTGACGTGGTGCTCATTTTGGATACCGTATCGCCTGATGATCTGGAGCAGTACAGCCTCCTGCTGGATACACTGCCCATGCGGGAGAAGGTGTGCGGGTTTGTGTCGGGAAAACGGGAGCTGTTTGCCTGGGAGCGGTCGGATTTATTCCAGTTTTGCCGGGACACCGTACCGCTGGTGGGCTCACTTGACGATATACTGGCGAAAGTAGGGGAAGATGACGTGCGCCGGGCCATCCGCATAGGGGCCTGTAACCTGTATCACCTGTGCGCCCACAACCTGGTTCATGAAAAAAGCGCTGGGATTATGAAGGAGTCGTATAAATTGGCAGCCTTTACGTTGCAGGCTATTGCTTTTTGGCAAACGGGCCGGTATGAAAAGAAAAAAGAGGCGCTGCTACCCCTTTTGGCTCCGGAGGACCGCGCGATTTTGCAAGCGGGAATCGAGCTAAAGGAAAAAGATCTTTCCTGGGAAGAGGGGAAACCTTACGCACAACGCTTGCTTTTGTGGGCGTCGCGATGGATAGGAGGCTTGGACGATGGCAAAGTTGGAACATGAATGGTACGGGGATTTTTACGAAGCCCTGGCCCGGATTGAAAACGGTATTTTGCAGGGGAGTTTTTCGGCTTCCCTGGAAGAAAGCAGCGATTTTGTCAGCGGTAACGCCCGGTGCAGTGTGCGGGTATTCGAACGATACAGCTTTCTTGGTAGCAATCGCGTCAGTTTAAGCGTGACACTGTTCCAGGGGGCGGACGGGATTACGCACCTGTCGGCCGTCACGTCCGGCGGCAGCCAGGCCATGTTCTTTAAAATCAACACCTGGGGGGAAGATGCGTTCCTCGACAAACTGCGGGAGATATTGGCGGGATAGGAGCACCGAATGATGGAAGTGGTATTCAGTGAAAGCGCCGGTGGGGCCTTGTCGGTGGCGCTGGGAAAAGGAAAACCAATAGGCGGTGTTTCGGCCTGTATTGGCATGACAAAGAAAGAGCAAAAGCAGTGGGAAGAAAAGGAGCGTCGTAACTGGGACGCGGCGGAACTTCTTCCGGGAAGTCGTGACGATCAAATTGTAATGCCCCTGATGCTCAGTGTGGGGGATATTGACGAACAGTGCCCCGGCCCAAAACGGTGGGAAACTTTGCAGCGGCTTTTCACAGTGTACCCCGAAGAGGGGGATAAAGCCGCCGAAACCATGGTGGAAACGGCCCGGCATAATCTTGGTATCTTGTTAAGTCGTGCGGGGCAAGGGGAAAGAATCCGTCTTTATTACAGCGATCAACCCGACGAAGCCTGCGGTGCCTGGTGGCTGATGAACCAACTCACCGAAGCGGGGCTGACAAATGCGGCGGTGACGGCAGTCAAATTGCCACCTTTTTGGCAAACCCCGGCGGGCGACATTCTCGAGCTCACCGCATGGGGCGAGGTGCCGCCCCACCAGTGGGGGCGCCTTGCCCGGCAGGGTCAAACATGGAAAAGTGACCTCATTCGGTACCTATCGGAGCAATGGCAGCAGCGAAAAAGGGAAAATGCCCCTTTGCGCGCCGTGATAAATGGCAGCCTGATCAGTGCGCCGGATACCCTGTATGACCCGCTAATCCGGCAGGTAATCGAAGAGCAGGAACCGGTGTTTCAGCAGGCGAATGTTATCGGGCAGGTACTCATGCGGAGCCACGGCTGTATGGGGGACGCATGGATCGCTATGCGTATGGAGAAAATGATTCGGCGGGGCGAATTATCCGCCGTGACAATCCCGGCAAGCGGTGATCCAACATACCACCGGTTGCTGCGCAAAATATAGAAATGAGCGGGAAAAAACCGGCCTCCTTTTTGGGGGCCGGTTTTTTGGAACCAATTGGAAGCCTTTGACATACGCTGTTGGTAGGGGGGATTTGTCCGCCCATGATCATTTTGGAAAGGAGCTTTCAAAAGCGTGAAAGACGAAACTTTGCCGGCCTTCCCGCCGGAATACTCCCTTGCCATGGCGTATGTCCCGTTCCAGTCCTGGGGCCAGACGTACGCAGACGAAGAAGCGCTGAAAGCCGGTACCCTTTATCCCGAACTGAATAAACCGTTCCTGTGTGGAAAGGGGGAGGCCTGTGACTGAACGTGAACGGATGCTTCGGCGCATCCAGGCTACCCAGTTTGCCCTGTGGGAATTGCACGTGTACCGGGATACCCACCCCGCCTGCCGGGAAGCGGCCGCCAAATATAAGGAGACGGAAGCGCGGCTGAAGGAAAGACGGGCGCAGTATGAGGAAAAATACGGCCCACTGAATGAACGCACCGAAACCGGGAACCGCTGGGCCTGGATTCAGAACCCGTGGCCGTGGCAGCTTGAGGAGGAGGATTAACGGATGTTTGTCTATGAGAAAAAATTGCAGTATCCGATCCGAATCAAAAACCCCAACGCCGCGTTGGCCAAACTGATTTCGGCCCAATACGGCGGCCCCAACGGGGAATTGGGGGCATCGGTGCGGTATTTGAGCCAGCGGTATACCATGCCGTACCCGGAACTGACGGCCGTGCTCAACGATATTGGCACGGAAGAATTGGGACACCTGGAAATGGTGGGTACCATTGTGTACCAGCTGACCCGGGGGCTTACGCCGGAAGAGATCGACAAACAGGGCTTTGGCGCCTATTTTATCGACCACACCACGGGTATTTACCCGGCCGATGCTAACGGCACGCCGTTTTCGGCAGCTGCTTTGGCGGTCAGCGGCGACCCGGTGGCCGATCTGACCGAAGATCTGGCCGCCGAACAGAAAGCGCGGCTGGTGTATGACAACATTCTGCGTTTTTGCGACGATCCCGATGTGAAAGATCCCATCCGCTTTTTGCGGGAGCGGGAAATCGTCCACTTCCAGCGGTTTGGCGAAGCGCTGCGGCTGCTCACCGACCGGCTGGATGTCAAAAATGTGTATGCCTTT
>CAJKJS010000022.1 GCA_905200265.1 uncultured Oscillospiraceae bacterium | reverse complement strand
TTTAGGGCTTTGCCCGCTTCTGAAGAACCACCAGCTTCGCTGGTGGGTTACTATTTGTGTAAAGTTATAGCGTAAGCAGGCGAATGGCCTCCTCTGGACAGCTTTCCGCACATAACCCGCAGTGCATGCAATGTTCCTGCAAAATCACATACGGTTTTCCCGGCAATATGCAGTGCTGTGGGCAACTTTCGGCACACAATCGGCACTGCCGGCAGTTGTCAGTAATGTGGTACTGGCTGCCGTGAAGAGTGGCCCCACCAAACGCAAAGGGCGCCCGGGTTAGTGTTTTGTTGCAAAAATCAAAGACTTCTCCGCTGCCCTGATAAATACAAAATACTTCACAGATATACCGGCTGTCGCCGGGATACACCTTTTTTAAATAGGGGTTTTCCTGGAAAATATGGTTTAATACCCGTTGACTGACTTTTTGTACTTTACCGGTAAACCGAATCATCTTTCGGTCATCCAGTAAACCGGTTACAGCGATTTCTCCGCTATACATCAGTTCTTCGTAAAAGGCTTTTCCTCGGGCTGTGTAAAAATACAGTTTTTCACCATCGCAAAAAAACAGATCGGCAATGCGGTTATGCGGATGGCCGTCTCGGTCCACAGTGGCGAAGGCCACGGAATGAAGTTCGCACAGACGGTGGAAATAGGGTTGAATATCCATACGGTGTTTTCCTCCTGCAACAGTAAGGGAACAAGGGCCGCTCAGGATCGTGCAGGTGAAAAAGCAGGCTTTGCACTTGCGGATGCCGTGGCGAGTTCATAGGTTGTAGATGGCTTTCTTTGTCCCTATTATACCCGAAGAAAAGCAAAGTGTACAGCACATGAGCTACTTTTTTACACAATATTCATAAACAATGGGTGCATACTAAAAAGTGGCCCTACCTTCTATAAAGAAGGCAGGACCACATTCGTCTTATTCAGTTACAGGTACAAACCGCAGTACGTTCCAGCTCAGAGCCGGCAGGGTAACCTCGGCTTTGCCGCCGTCAACGGTACCGCCGGGACCAGCAGTAGGAGCGACCTGCATGGGATCGTCTTCCGTATTGACAGCCTTGACATCGTCATGATGCAGCAAAATATGCTCAGCAAGACGCATAGGACCAAAGCTGCGCAGATCAATGGAAAATGCAAAATCGTCTTCCATGGAACGGTTCACGGCAAACACCGTCACACCGCCCTGATCATCCTGGGTGGCAGCCGCGTCAATGTACGGTACATGATCGTAATCCTGGCAGGCGTAATCCGGGGTTTCTACCACACCACGCAGAGACGTACCGCGTCCATAGACAGATGCATGCATGTACGGGTAGAAAATCGTCTGGGCCCAACAGCCACCGCCATTGCGGGTCATGATGGGAGCAATCACATTGACAAGCTGTGCCAGGCAAGCGATCTTTACGCGGTCAGCATTCTGTAGGAATGTAATGAGAATGGAACCGGCCAACAGCGCATCTTCAAAATTGTAGATGTCTTCCAGCAGAGGCAGCGCACGGCCCCATTTATCCTGTTTCCAGACGTCTTGGTCTTTTTGATTCGAATGGTACCATACATTCCATTCATCAAAGCTCAGGTTAATGGTCTTTTTCGAGTGCTTTTTGCCCTTAACGGCGTCGCAAATGCTGACAACCGTGCGGATAAAATCATTTAAATCCATGGACCGGGCCAAAAAGCCGGGGGTGTCATTGGTGGGGTTGCCGTAGTACCGGTGCAGCGACAGGTAATCTACCGTGTCGTAGCATTCATCCAACACCTGCAGTTCCCAGTCGCCAAATGTGGGCATATCGGAACTGGCCGAGCCACAAGCGACTAATTCAATAGACGGGTCGATCAGCTTCATCATTTTACCGGCTTCATTGGCGACACGACCATATTCCCAAGCGGTTTTGTGGCCCATCTGCCAGGGGCCGTCCATTTCGTTACCCAGGCACCACAGTTTAATATCGAAAGGTTTCTCTCGACCATTTTGCCGGCGCATGTCGGAATAATATGTACCACCGGGGTGATTGCAGTATTCGACTACCTGGCGGGCTTCGTCGGGGCCACGGGTACCAAGGTTCACCGAATACATGACCGACGAATTGGCTTTACGGCACCATTCGTAAAATTCATGCAGTCCAACTTCGTTCGTTTCTGTAGTGGACCAGGCTAGATCCAAACGCTTAGGACGTTTGTCCCGGGGACCAACGGAATCCTCCCAGTTGAAACCGGACACAAAATTACCACCGGGATAACGCACAACCGGAACGCCGATGCGGCGCACCATTTCCAGCACGTCCTGCCGGAATCCCAGCTCATCGCTGGTGGGATGATCAGGTTCGTAAATACCGCCATACACGGCGCGACCCAAATGCTCGATAAACGAGCCGTATATACGCGGATCGATTCGACTTATTGTATAGGCCTTGTCAAGAGTCATGGATGCTTTTTTCATTGACAGTCTCCTTTCTCTGGTCGTGAGAAGCCCTTTAGGGGAGCCTAATATGACACAGAGTAAAATGTGATTTGTACGTACATCTATTATACGGTGTCCCTATAAAAATAGCAAGTGTAATTTGCAAATTTTACAAAAAAGAGCCCGGTATAGCACCGGACTCTTTTTTCTTTATAGCGTTACCTGATAGCAAGCAGACGAAGTCTGTTCGGGACGATAAGTTTTTCCGTTTACTACCACGTATTGCAGCGGTTCGGCACTGTACAGCACCAGACGGGCCATAGGCATGGTCGTTTCTACTTGCAAAGTGCCGCCGTCACGATGGGCATGCACCGGCGCCTGCACATTATCATCATAATACATACCATCAAGAGCCGATGTGACATGCATAAGCACAGTTAAATTGGTAAACGGTTCTTCGGGTGTCCATTCCGTTTCGTGACCGCGCAACGGAATAAAGCTGTTTTCCCGCATGTAGAGCGGAATGTCTTCTTCGGTTACGGTGGGACGTACCCAGCGGCCGCCCGTTACAATTTCACCGGTAAGCGGCATAGCCCACTGACCGTCAGGCAGATAAACCCGCATGTCGTCCTGGTCAAAGACCGGCGCTACCAGCAGACTGTCACCCAGCATATACTGTAGTTCCGTCATCCAAGCGGTGGGATCGTCGGGGAATTCCAGCAACATAGCACGCAGCATGGGAAGGCCCGTGTGGTGGGAGACATAAGCCATGCTGTACAGGTACGGAGTCAGACGATACCGGATGCCCGCATAGCGGCGGAAGATCTTCTGGCTCTCTTCCGAGAAGTTCCAGGGTTCCCGCGGCGTTTTACCGTGGCTGCGCGACAAGGGGCTGAGCATGCCAAACTGTACGCTGCGCTGATATTCTGTATCGGTGGGCGGGCATTCGTAGCCGTCAGAATCCGTATTGTAGAAGCCACCCATGTCATGGCCCCAGAACGGAACACCCGACAGACCGATGGAAAGACCACCGCGCAGAATGCACGCCACATTGTTTTCGTGGGTGGAGGAGTCCCCAGCCCAGTTGCCCGGGTAGTTCTGGGTGCCAGCATAACCACTGCGGCCCCACAGCATAGCCCGTTCACCCGTTTCGTTTTTCACTTCCTGCATGGCTTCATAAATTGTTTTGGCATACAGTAGCGGGTTTTTGTTGTGGCCTTGCTGGCCATTGCTGCCATCATAGAACACAGAAGTGACCGGCAGCGCTTCAGAGAAGTCGGTCTTAATGACGCCAACGCCGTCTTTGACTACGTTTTTCACCAGATCGCGGTACCATTCACGCATAGCAGGATTCGTGAAGTCAAAGCCAGACACCCGGCGGTCTGTAGTGGCAGCCGGCGGGAAGGCAACCGGTTCACCGGTTGCGCTATCCATCACCAGGAATCCGTGTTCTTTGGCATATTCATAGGTGGGGGTGCCAACGCCGATGTATGGCCACATCCACAGGCTCAGGTGGACATGCATGGAGCGCAGTTCTTCAATCATGCCTTTGGGATCGGGATAGGCTTCTAGATTCCACTGCCAAGCGCCGGAATAGGCCATGGATTGCCAACCATCAATGTGGATTACATCCAGCGGCAGGCCCAGTTCCCGGAACCGACGGGCTACCGACAACACTTCTTCCTGGGAACGATAACTGCACTTGCTCATCCAGAATCCGAAGGCCCATTTGGGAATCATGGGAGAACGGCCAGTTTGGCCTGTATAGACGCCCATCAGTTTCTTTACGTCCCGTTCGCAGAACATAATGTAATCGAGCACGTTATCCTCTACGCTCATGCCGTACGATACATGAGAACCGGCCCCCATATCGAACTGGCAGTGCGTGTATGTATTGAGCAGCACCGAATAGCCGCGGCTGCTCATGAAGTACGGCATGTTTTTATACGATGCTTCGCTATTGGTGGAAAGCGCATCACTCTGCCAGCAATCGATGCGTTGGCCACGCTTGAGGAAGCCGGTGAACTTTTCGCCAAAGCCGTAGAAGTTTTCATCGGCATATAGATACATGGTTTCCCGTACCCGAATGGGATTGCCTGCTTCATCGCAGTCAAAACCAATGGGCAGGTATTTGCACATGTTATCGACGTTAGAATCCCGCACTTCTTCCCGGGTGAGCGCTTTGCCGTCAAGCAGCACGGCGTACTCCCACGGCTTTTTGCGGAAAATGAGGGTTAGGCGGGCCGTTTTCAAGGTAACGGTTTCATCGGTTTCTTCCAGGGTAAAATCGGTATAACCACCCAGGTCAAATACACAATTTTCTTTTTCCGGTACGCGGCACAGCGGATACATGCGCAAACGGAAAATTTCTTCGGCTGCAAAATTGATACGCACCAGCGCGGTTTTGCCTTGGTACGTAGCGACGGTGAGGTCAACACCATCCGACGTTTTTTCGACTTTTTCAATTTTCGTCAGAAAATCAAAGGGATGGGTGAAGATGGTCTTCAGGTACCCCAGTTGTGGGTTATAGCTGACGTCTACTTTCTTTCTTTCCATGGTAAGCATGGCCTCCTTCATATAAAATGGAAATGGGATCAGATGTCCGCAGATATTTCTTTGGAAGTAATCCCTTTCCGAACCCGGGAGCGATATTCTTCCGGGGTGACACCGTATGTTTTACGAAACGAATTGATAAAATGCGAGGGATTGTTGTATCCCACATGAAAGGCAATATCACTGACTTTCAGGGGGCTATTTTCTAACAGTGAACGCGCTTTTTTCATACGCACGTCGATGATGTATTTGGAAAAAGGTACGCCCGATACCGATTTGAACAGGCGGGACAGATAAGACGGATTCATAAAGTACTTTTCTGTGGCCAGCTCATAAAGGGAAATATCGGTGCGATAGTTGCGATCGATATACGCTAGAATTTCATGAACAATCGCTTCACCCGAGGAAGTTTCTCCCGAGTGCCCGCTGGCACATAGGGAATGTACAATACGCAAAAGGTAATCTTGTAAATCGCTCAGGTGATGTAGCGTATACAGGTCATAGCGCTGGGAAAAGATGAGCGAAACGTCGTTGCTGTCGGCATCCGCTTTCCATTCCTGCATCCGATAGGCTTTGGCGGTGATATTTAATATGCCTAATGTCAGGCTATACAGTGTAGACGAATTACCGCTGCGCAGCAGCTGAGGATCTTTAAATAGCCGGCCAATAATGGCCGAAGCCTTTTCTGCATTTTTTTCGCACAGGGTTTGAAGTAGCCCTTCTTCGATATCGGAAGTCAGAATGGCTTGTCCTACGGGCATGGTTTCGTACCGGTATAGTTGGTTCCACCCCGACAACAGCCGGCGGTTGATGGCACAGACGCACTCCCGATAAGACCGGCCCATATCAGCCGATTTGTGATGTAGTAGAGAAACCCCAGCTGAAAAGGAGAGAGAGGGAAACTCATGACTAATGCGGTGAAATAAGTACTTTAGCTGTACAATAGCCGCTTCCTCTTCCTGGTTTTCTTGCAAAAACAGAAAAACCAGAAATTCGTCGTTTCCTCGGAAATACAAAGGGACAGCCCATTGAGGATCAAGCTCCTGCTGAAGCGCAGAAAAAATGCTTTGTGTGTTTTCCGTGTAGGACGGGTCCGTTTGCATTAAATAAAGCAGGTAGGGAAAATCGGAATTTAATTTGCTGTATAGTTCCGGAAGTAGATGCAAAAGGTTTTCGTTTTGCATCAGTTCCTTTAGCGAAAACTGTTCATACACACCAAAAGGAGAATTTGTCCGATTTTTTTGCTGGGATTCCGCATAAAATTCCTGCTTAATGCGGGCAATGGTTTCGCGCAGCTGATTTTTCTGCACAGGCTTTAATAGATAATCCTTTACACCATAGGTAATAGCTTGTTGTGCATAGGTAAAATCGGCATAACCGCTTACCAAAATAGCCCGGGTTTGGGGGGCATGGTCACTGATGTAGTGGGCTAGTTCCAGCCCGTCAATGGAACCGGGCATGCGAATATCTGTTACCACAATATGGACAGGCACGCGGCTGGTTTTTAGGGCCTCGGTCGCTTCTTCTCCGCTGCAAGTTTCGGCTAAAATATGAATATCCGGGTCCGCTTCCCGTAGAATTTTGATTAGTGCTTTGCGGGCATAAAATTCATCATCAACCACAATGACATTCAGGGTATATGATTCGCTCATGGGTTACTCCTTTGCTACCTCTTCACGGGATGGATCGTCTGGGGGCACAGCACAACTGCGAATATGAATTTCAATACGGGTATACATGCCCCGACAGCTCTCTACCGTAATACCGTACTCATTGCCATAATAGCTGCGAATACGGTCATTTACGTTACGCAGGCCGATGCCAACATTTTGAGAATCGGTTTGAAAATGGTTGTATTCCTTGTGTAGAGAAGCATTCAGAGCTTCCACTTCTTCGTCGTCAATCCCACAGCCATCGTCCCAGATGGACAGGAATAAATCACCGTCTTCCAAAAAAGCGGAGATTTTCAGGTGATCATGGGGGCGTAATGCCGTGAAAGCGTGTTGAATCGAGTTTTCGACCAGGGGCTGAAGTAAAAATTTCAGCATGGTACATTGAGAAGCTTCGTTTGAAATGTCATAATCCACGATAAACCGGTTAGGAAAGCGTACAAACTGAATTTGCATGTAGTTTTTTACTTGTAAGATTTCCTGTTCCACGGTTACAATGTCGCTGCCTTTAATATTGTAGCGAAGTACTTCCGAAAGGGAGTGACTCACCGTGACGATTTCCGGTACGTCGTTCAGTTCGGCAATGGAGCTGATGATGTTTAGGGTATTCTAAAAAAAATGCAGGGTAAGCTGGCATTGCAGCATCTTTACCTGCATTTGCCGCCGATGAAGTTCGTTGATATACGTTTTTTGAATATCATCGTTAATGCGCTTAGCCATTTCGTTATAGTGCAGGACCAAGTGCGAGATTTCGTCTTCATTATGAGCAGCAGCAGGAATGTCAAGCAACGGGACTGCTTCGGTTCCTGTAGAGGTAATGGCTTGATCTAATACAGTCAAAGGATGAGTCGTGCGGCGCAGATAATACAAACTAAAAACAGTAACGCCCAGGAACAAAATGAGGGAATAGACCAGCACCATAACAAAGTTTTGTACTGTCAAAGCGTAGAAAACAGACGCGGGAATCGCTTGGACAATAATCCAGCCGGTTTCTTCATTCTTTTGGAATGAAAGTAAGCAACTTTTCCCATTTAGTTCACAGGTTGCTCCTGTTTCAAGAGACTCATTTTTCACAAGGGACAGTAAGGAGTTTTTTTCCGACTGTGTTAGCGCTGATAAATCAAGTCCATCGGTTGCATGGGAGGTGTAAATGATAGAATCATCTTTGATGAGCATAATGACGCCCGAACTTTCGTTGGAATAACTGGCATCCAGTTGTTCGCAAATGCGCTCATAGTCGAGGTCGATGCTCACGACACCTAGGTATGTTTTCCCATAGTAGATACGCTGGATAATACTGATGGTCTGGTACTGTGTCATCCAGATGGTGCTTTCATAAACGTCTGTGTAATAGACATCTTCAGGACCATCTAAATTTTGGGAATCAGCCAAATCCATTACCATCTTGTTGTAACTGCTGCTGGCTGTCGAAATATTCGAGTAAGCCTGTCCATAGGGACTAATAAAAGTTCCGCGAATGACAAAGCGGTTACCTAAAATGGCAGTGCTAATAAAACGAGACATTTTTTCCTGATATTGTACCTGCTTGGAAGGGTCATCCGCATCTTCATCCCGCAATAAAGCCCGAATGGATGGATCAAAATAATGAATATTGGCGATTCGGCTGGAATTAGAAAAAATAACGTCAATGCTTGAACTGATTTCCCGATTGCTTTGTTCCATGAAAGTGCCGTAAAACAGCATATTTTCCTGCAAAGCCTGCTGGAAGAACATAAAAATAATCAGCAGCAGAGTCAGGAAAAAAACGGAATAGGAAAGTAGAATTTTCTTTCCCAGGGTTAACCGGCGCCAGCGGTTGATGGGTCCGTTTCCTTTCATGGCAGGTTCCTCCGTTTGCAGTTAAATCTCATAAAATAGGGCTTTGATTAGAATATTATACTACAAAATGAAGGAAAAGCAAAATTTTCTATAGAAAATGGCGGGCCTGATTCCGTTTCGCAACGAAATCTTGCCCGCCAAACTCGTACAAAAGGGAAGGATCAGGTTTTTACAGCACCGGCTGTCAAGCCTTCAACAATATACTTCTGGGCAAAGGCATAAGCGATCATAACTGGCACAATAGCAATCAGGTACGAAGCGAAGGCCATGTTGTAATCGTACGTATACTGCGACTTGAAGTTATACTGGAACAGCGGCAACGTCCAGGATTCGGGAACGGTGTTCAGAATGAGCAAAGGCATCTGGAAGTCGTTCCATACCCACAGAGCGTTGAGAACCAGCACCGTAGCGATCATCGGTTTGACCAGCGGAAGGACCACCCGCCAGTAAGCGCCCCATGTTGAGCAACCGTCAATCGAAGCAGATTCTTCCAGATCCGGCGGTACCGAACGAATGTAGTTCGTCAACAGGAAGATCGCCTGGGAAGAAGCCAGGGTTACATGCAAGCAAATCAAACCCATCTGATTGTTTAAACCCAACCAGCCCATGTAGATAACCAGCGGTACCATGATAACCTGGAACGGAACGAAGATAGCGCACAGCAGGAAGTAGAACAGGATTTTGAAATACTTGCGGCTGCGCATATTCCGCGCAATTGCATAGGCGCACATGGGAACAAACAGGAAAATCAACGCGATAGAAGAAACCGTGATGATTACGGAGTTGCTGAAGTACATGAAGTAGTTGGACTTATTGATAACGCCAAGGAAGTTATCGGTGGTCCAGGTTGCCGGAAGTGCAAAGAAGTCGGCTGCCGATTCGGCCTGGGTCTTAAAGGCCGTGATGATCATGATGTAGAAAGGATACAGGATCATGAAAACACCGAAAATCAGCACAATCAGAGCCAGAATCTTAAAGATGAGAGAACCGATATTCATATGCTTTTTCATCAGGCGTCACCTGCTTCCTTATTGCTGGTGCCCTTGATCGTAAAGAAGGATACGATAGCAACCAGAATAAACAAAATCATGGATTCAGCCACAGCATAGGAGAACTTACCGCCCTGCATGGCGTCGTTGTAAATCAAAAGGCCAACAGCACGCGTTGCCTTGGCAGGACCACCATCGGTCAAAGCCTTGATGTAATCGAAGATGGTCAAGCCGCCTTTGGTCGTGGTAATGATCACAATGTTGATAATGGGCAGCAGGAACGGAATCGTAATGGCCTTAAACCGCTGCCAAGCGTTAGCGCCGTCAATGGTAGCTGCTTCATACAGATCTTTCGGCACGCTTTGCAAACCGGCGATGAGCAGTACGGTAGGAGTAGCACAACCTTGCCACAGGTTTACAATCAGAATAGCCCAGAAAGCTGTTGTTGCGTTACCCAGCATACTCTTGCTGAGAACGTCAATACCCAACGCCTGACCAAATACGGGAACAACTTTCAGGAACAGTTCGTTCCAAATCAGACCAACCGTAATACCGGACAGAACAGCCGGGAAGAAGAAGATGGAACGGAAGCCCGTACGGAACGGGATTTTCTGGTTCATTAAAAGTGCCAGGATTAGGGAAATAATAAGGGTACCCAATACCAATGCAACCGCGTATTTCAAGTTGAAAATCAGTGCGCTGGTAAAGTCTTTGTCCTGGAAAATTTTCTGGTAGTTGTCAAAACCTACAAAACTATATTGCGAGGAAAGACCGGACCAGTCCGTAAAGCTGTAGAAAACACCCATAAACATGGGAACGATAAAGAAGACCAGATACATGATCAGAACGGGAAGCGTAAAGAGATAATGCACCTGTACCACATGGTGCAAGCTGCCCTTCTTGGGGGGTCTGCTCGTATCCGGTCTGGCAGTAGCGGTTTTTGCGCTCATAACTGCACCTCCGAAAAAGAGTCAAGAAAAACGGCACCCGGCCAGAGATCTGCCCGGGCGCCGCATACATTCATGGAAAAATCAACGGGGCTTTCTCTGAAATGACCTTTTAAAAAGCAGTGGTTTCAGGAGAACCCATTGTGATTAGCCGTTCGCCTCGGCGTAGTTGTCTTTGAACACCTGCGTAACCGTTGCAACCCAGCCTTCAACGTCTTTGTTAATCAGCAGGCTCTGCGTTTCAGCACGGTAGTCGTCCTGATAGGTGCCGGGACGGAAGGAAACGGACAGAGCACCGTTTTCAGCAAAGGCATCCAGAACGTCGGCAGCATAATCCAGGCTGGATTCAACGCCGCTGACGCAAGAGGGCGAGCCGTCCAGTTCGGAATAGGTCTGAGCCCCATCCGGAGAAGCCATGTAGGCCAGGAATTCCATTACTTCGTCTTCATGAGCCGTGTTGGTGGAACCGGCAATAGCCAGGTCAACGCCCATGGTCTGCAGAGGATTGCCGTCATCGTTGGGCAGCGTGAACATAGCAAAGTTGCCGTCGGGGTTGGCAGCCTTCAGAGAGGCATATAACCAGGAGCCCTGGAGGAACATGTAGCCCGAACCGGTAGCGAATTCGGAAACAGCTGCGTCATAGCCCAGGGACAGGGTGTCACCATTGGAGTAGTCGCGCAGTTCGATTGCCTTTTCAGCGGCATCGACGAGTTCCGGATAATCAGCGAAAGTCTTGTCGGTGGTGCCTACTTCGTCGTAGATGTCCTGAATGGTGTAATCCTGCAGGGACTTACCATAGATGTTGCTCAGGCACTGGTCGATCGTCCAGGTGTCTTTATCCGGCAGTACGAAAGCATAGTCGCCGTCGCCCTTGCTCTGGATGTCTTTGGCGATATCGATCATTTCGTCCCAAGTCTGGGGAATTTCATAACCGGCTTCCGTGAACTTGTCAACATTGTACCATACGCCCATGAAGTTCAGAGCCACGGGGATGCAGTACAGTTTGCCGTCCTGCAGAATGCCGTTGACATAGGCTTCGTCGATGTTGCTGACAAAATCGGCGTCCGTGATGTCGATGATCTTACCTTCTTCACAGAAAGCGGTGAAGGAAGCATCGCCGGGCCAGTGGGTCATCAGGTCAGGCAGGGTGTTGGAAGCGGCGCGGCTCATCAGAACCTGACCGGCATCGGGAACCGTATTCTGCTTAACCACAATGTTGGAATGAGCTGCCTGGAATTCTTCGATTACTTTGTCGAAGGTTTCGGTAGCTTCACGCTTCTGCTGTACGAATTCCAGTTCAACGGTTTCGCCGCCGCCCTGGGCGTCATCGCCAGCCGTGCTGCCGCCATCTCCGCTGCCGGAGGATTCTGTCGAACTGTTGTTACAGGCGCTCAGGCTCGAGAGAGCGAGCAGACCTGCCAACAGGCAAGCAAAGATTTTTTTCATTTCTCACAACTCCTTCAATTTTGGCAATCCGCCGTTTTCCCCATAGTTCAAAGACGGATAACGCAAGAATGTGATATCATTATAACAGACATTGTGATAAAATGTATAAATTATTTGACCTGCATGATATCAAATTGTTTACA
>CAJKJS010000021.1 GCA_905200265.1 uncultured Oscillospiraceae bacterium | reverse complement strand
GGGCGGCGTTTTTTATTCCGTTTTGATCGCTTCCGCTTTGGGCAGGGGCTTTAAATGGCCGGAAATCCACGTGCACAGCGCTCCCATAGGCAAACTCATGTAATAAGTGAGCATGCGCCACAAGACCGTGGCGGGCAGTAACGTCCCCGTGGGGAAGAACGGGCCGAAGAATAATAGGAAGCTGCCTTCCGCCCCGCCGGATGCCCCGGGCAGGGGGACAAACGCGCTGACCATGGACACGTACGCCTGGGCGGCCACCATGACGTCAGGGCCCACCTCGGAAAAGCCGAAGGTGCGGTAAATCAGGTACGGCACCATGCACCCCAGGAGGATTTGCACCACGGTCACAAAGATCGCCAGCAGGTACAGCCGGGGATTTTTCCCGAACAGCTTTGACGACCCGTGGAATGACGACAGTTCCCGGTGGATTTTGCTGTACCGCACAAGGGGTTTGCGGCACAGATGCAGCCGCATAAGGACTTTCAGCCCGCCCCGCAGCAGCCGGTCGGTAATACGGGGGCTGAAGAAAAAGAGCGCGACAAACAGCAAAAACGCGCTGTTGCTAAGGAGCCCCAAAATGGTGACAAAGGAAAAATCACTGACGTTTTTTTGAAAGTACGGCAGTTTCCATACGATCATCACCAGTGTGAGCACCAGCAGCACCCCCTGGTACACCAGGGTTTTTATAGCGATGATGGAGCCGGATTTGCCCGTATCCATGCCCAGCCGGTGCATGGTGTAAATCTGCATGGGCTGGCCGCCGGTGGAAAACGGGGTTAAACAGCTATATAAAATGCCGATCAGGCCCGTACAGACGGAATAAGGCAGGCGCCAGTCCTTGTACAGCGCCCGGCAGAAAAGGTGCAGCGTGACCCCTTCCAGCAGCCATACCAGCACACAGCAGCCGATGGCCAGCAGCAGCCATTCCGGCTTGGAAGCCGCGGCAATTTGCGACAGGGAAGCGGCCCCGCCGCCCCAGAACAGAAAGAACAGCAAAATCCCAAAGGAAATGCAGGCGGTGAGCACGCCAAACAGATTTCTACGCACGGTGTCCCGCAGGACATGCAGCGAACGCGCCATAGTAAAAGAACCACTCCTTTTCCATTTTACAAAACGTGGGGGTGCCGGCTGGCGCAAAAAAAGGGCCAAAGCCTGTGGAACACAGCTTTCGCCCGGTGGGAACAAAAAAGCCGGACCCGCAAAAAGGGCACGGCCGGATCAACAAAAGGAATAAATAAGCCGCTGTTTTCTAGCGCCTTATGACAGACTCCACCACTTATTCCAGCGGGTATAGCATAGCAGGAAAGAAGGGGTTTGTCAATGAAAAATGGCATAAAAAAGCGCCGTTTCCCATAGGTATGCAGAAAAAGGGGGCGATAACGGTGGCGGAAACGTTCAAAAAGGAAACGGCGCCGGGTTTTCTGCATGTGGAAAACCGGAAAGAACTGCGCGCCGGGGGCATTGAGCACGTGGAAACCTGCGACAGCCATCTGGTAACGGCGCGCATTCATATGGGGCGGCTGGCGGTACGGGGGACCGGGCTGACCATGCAGAAACTGGACGCCGAAAAGGGGGAAATGACGCTTTTGGGGCGCATTGATTCGGTGCAGTATCTGGGGGGCGGCGGTGAAAAAACCGGCGGCTTTTTCAGGAGGCTATTACGGTGAGCGCCGAAAAACAAGTGCTTGTCTTTCTGCTTATGGGGGGCGCCCTTTCGCTTTTTTACAGCGCTTGCGGGCTTTTGTGGCGGGTCCTGGGGAAAAAACAGGCAGTACGCTGGGTACTCGATGGCGTATTTGCCTTGGGGGCGGTGCTTTTGTGGTTTATTTTGTCCCTGTGGAGCGGGCAAGGGGGCGTCAGGGCTTACATCCTGTGGCCCATGGCGCTGGCGTTTTGGGCCATGGAACCGGGCTTTCGGTGGCTTTCCGGGAAAGTATGGAAGGTGGGCGCGCGGCTATCCCGGTGGGGGAGACGGTTTGGCCGGGGAAAATTCACGAAAAAGCCCCACAAACAGAAAAAATCCCTTGAAAGACGGAATCAAAGTAGTGTATAATAAATTGTAAATCCTGACCGCCGGGGAGGTCCGGCCGTCAGCAAAAACGGAGGAGGCGGCTCTGTGCGGGAAGTCAGAAAGAAAAAGCGTTATAAACGCAGTCTGCTGTTGCGCCTGTCGGTGGTCTGCCTGGCCGTTTATATCCTGGCCGCGCTGATTGATCAGCAGATTCAAATCAGTGAGAAACGGGAACAACTGGCACAATTGCAGCAAGATATCCGGATCCAGGAGATTCGGAACGACGAAGTGAGCGGCACCCAGTCCTCGTCCGGCGGGATGAGCGATGAATACGCCGAAAAGATCGCCCGGCAGGAATTGGGCATGGCGGGGGAAAATGAACGGGTGTTTGTCATCGTCACCGGAGAATAAGCGGGTCCGCAAGGAGGAAAAAAAGAATTTTATGCAGCTTGAGGTAGGAGCGATCCTCGAAGGAAAAGTGACGGGGATTACGAAATTTGGCGCGTTCGTGGAACTGGAAGGCGGCAAGACCGGGATGGTACATATCTCGGAAGTGGCCCCCACGTTTGTGCGGGAAATCCGCGACTTTGTGACGGAAGGGCAAACGGTAAAAGTAAAGGTGCTCAGCATCGGGGAAGACGGGAAGATCAGCCTCTCGATGAAAAAGGCCGCCCCGCCCCCCCAGCGGGAAGCGCCCCGCGGTGGCGGACGTCCCCGCAATGACCGGCCCCGTGCCCCTCACACCCCCCGGCCCGCCGCGGTCAGCCCCGGGCGTCCCGGCAATTTTGAATGGCAGGCGCGCCGCAACGAAGGCAGCTTTGAAGACATGATGAGCCGCTTTAAGCAGACCAGCGACGAAAAAATGTCGGATCTCAAGCGCGTGACCGAAAATAAACGGGGCGGTTTTTCGCGCCGCGGAGGCGGCAACAACCGCGGATAAATACCCGGCTATCAGGGCTGCCGCCTTGTGCGGCGGCCTTCTTTTTTTGTACATAAGGAGGAAAAAGCATGAGTTCCTATACCTTCGTAGCGCCGTGTTTGATGGGCGTGGAAAGCCTGGTGGCCGACGAACTGCGCGCCCAGGGCCTAGAAGAGGTGCGCAGCGAAAACGGCCGTGTGCTCTTTACGGGGGATGAAACTGCCATGGCCAGAGCCTGTTTATGGAGCCGCTGCGCCGAGAGGGTGCTATTACAACTGGGGCAGTTCCCGGCCCGCAGCTTTGAAGAACTGTTCCAGGGGGTGCTGTCGCTGCCGCTGGAAGAATGGATCGGCCAAAAAGATGCGTTCCCGGTGACCGGCAGCTGCCTGAATAGCCAGCTCCATTCGGTGCCCGATTGCCAGAAGATCATCAAAAAAGCGGCGGTGGAACGGCTGCGCCGCACGTACCGGGTTTCGTGGTTTGAAGAAACCGGGTATGTGCATCCTATCCGCTTTTTACTGCTGAAAGACCAGTGCAGCGTCATGCTGGACGTAACCGGTGTGCCGCTGCACAAGCGTGGCTACCGGCGGGACAGCGTGGAGGCTCCCATTAAAGAGACGCTGGCGGCTTCCCTGTGCGCCATTTCCCGGCTGCGCCACGACGGCACCCTGATCGACCCGTTTTGTGGGTCGGGCACCATTTTGATCGAAGGGGCCATGATGGCTAAGAATATCGCCCCGGGGCTCTCCCGGTCGTTTGCGGCGGAACACTGGCGCCAGTGCCATGAAAGCGTGTGGAAAGAGGAGCGGGAGCGCGCCCGGGCCATGCAGCTAAATGATACGGGTTTTCAGGCGTACGGGTACGACATCGACCCGGCCGCAGTGGAGCTGGCCACCCAGAACGCCGCCGGCGCCGGGTTATCCGACTGCATCCAGGTGGCCGTACGGGATATTCGGGATTTCCGGCAGGAAACGCCCTTTGGCTGTGTGATCACGAACCCGCCTTATGGCGAGAGACTGCTCGACCGGGAACAGGCCCGGGAGCTGTACCGGCAGATGGGACGGGTGTTTGTCCCCCAGCGCGGGTGGAGCTACGCCGTGATTGCCCCGGACGAAGAGTTCGAAATGCTGTTTGGCCGCCGGGCGGACAAGCGCCGGAAACTGTATAACGGCATGATTAAATGCCAGGATTATCTCTTCTACCGCACAGACCCCGCCCCGGCCCCCCAACCGCGCCGGGAAACGCCGCGCCGGGATAAGGCCCCCATGGGCCCCAGTCGCCGCCCTGGGGACAGGCCCGGGGACAAGCCTGGGGACAAGCCTGGGGACAGGTCCCCGGGCTCAAACGCTGGGGAAAAGAAGAACCCGGTGTTTCACAAGGACGAGAAATTCCGTAAAGATGGCCGGTTTGATAAGAACCCTGACTTTAAAAAGCAGGCAGCGTTCGATACGAACAAAGCGTTTTATAAAAACGCAGGGTTTGACCGGAACGCAAGGTTCGATAAGAAAGCAGCATCCACCCGCCACCCGGCATCCGGCCAAAACGGAAAAGGCCGCCGGGAGAAATAACCACACAAAGATAAAAGCAGGCCGCTAAAGCGCATGTGCGCTTTAGCGGCCTGCTTTTTATGGATATGAATCTTGTACGCGAAATAGGAAATTAGGACTTCTTCCGGCGCCGCAGGCTAACAAGAGTCATCAGCAGCCAGCCGCTAATGAGCAGTGCAGCAAACAGCGGGACAAAATTCCGGTTGTCGCCGGTGGCGGGAGACTGTGAATCGCCAGAGCCGTTTTCACCGGCTGTGCCGGGCAAATTCGGGCGGACGGCCGCAGGGATATCAGATTCCGGAATGGTAACCGTGATGGTATGGCCGTTTCCGTCGTCGATATCGACCGTGTAGCCGGGCGTATCGCTGCCGGTATCTCCCGTGCTGCCCGTATCACCCGTACCGCCTTCACCGGGGGTGGAGGGATCGGTGGGGTTCAGGTCCGAAACCGGTACCGTGCGGATGAGCACGTGGCTGGGATCGTTTTGGCACGTAAAGGTAAGGGTGCAGGTGTTGCCGTCTTCCGACCAGCTCAGGGCAGGTTCGCCGTACTTGTGCCCCAGGGCGGCGATTTCGGTATAGGTGGTGTAATCGCACCGGGAACAGGTGTCGTAGGCGTTATACCCTGCCTGCTCGCACGTGGCGGCTTTTGCCTGATGATGGATAAGGTCGTGGTTATCGGGGTCAATGGCGGTAACTACGTCAGCGATGACCGCACCGTTTTCGGCGCTGTCGAAATTGAGGTTACAGTCTTCGCAGTGCCAGTATTCGACATTCCCTTCGGCGGCACAGGTAGCGGTGACCGCATCCACATGTTTTAGGTTGTGGTTCGTAGAATCAATGGGCGTGACTACGTCAGCGATGACCGCACCGTTTTCGGCGCTGTCAAAATTGAGACCGCAGTCTTCGCAGTGCCAGTATTCCACGTTGCCGGTGGCGACGCAGGTGGCGGTGACGGCATCCACATGGGTCAGGTTGTGGTTCGTAGAATCAATGGGCGTGACTACGTCAGCGATGACCGCGCCGTTTTCGTCGCTATCAAGGTTTACGCCGCAGTCTTCGCAGTGCCAGTATTCCACGTTACCGGTGGCGACGCAGGTGGCGGTGACCGCTGCGTGATGGGTGAGGTTGTGATTACTGGGATCGATGGGGGTAGTTACATCGGCGATCACCTGCCCGCCGTCGACGCTATTGTAATCGAGGCCGCATTCTTCACAGTGCCAGTATTCCACGTTGCCGGTGGCGACACAGGTAGCGGCGACGGCATCGACATGGGTCATGGTGTGGGCATGGCGGGTGCCGGCAGCCGTGCGGGTATTCGTGGCGTCGCAGTAGTCGCAGGTGGCCGTTTCCGTGCCGTCCTTCGTGCAGGTTTCGTCGTGATTATACGTATAGTCTGTGAAGGTGTGCCCATCGTTTACCGTGATGGTGCAGGAGGTTTCATTCCCGGATTTATCCGTGACCACGATGGTCTGGGGACCGTCGGCAGGCTGTACGGTAAACTGGCCGTTCGTAACAGAAACCGGCGTGCCGTTCACGGTAACGGTGACATAGTCGGGATACAAGTCTTCGACGCCGGCCGTGACCGCGCCACAGTACGTTTTGCCTTCTTCCAGGCCGGTGATCACCGGGAGAGTTGTATCCAAAATGATGCGGTCGGAACTAATATACGTAACGTTGCCCGCGTGGTCGGTGAGCTTTGCGTAGACCGTCGACTGGCTTTCGGGCTGCAGCAGGATGGGGCCGGTGTACGGCGTAAACGGAACGTTTATGAGGTCTTCGGCCGTCAGCGGCGTTTCCCCGTTATCGATATAGTATTCGATGGTGACCGCTTTGTCGTCGGTGTAGCCCTGATGGGAATAACTGTCATCCTTGGCGGTGAGGGTGACTTCCACCGTATCTTTAAAGAACGCATCATAAAGGAACGAAGGAAGCAGGCTTTCCCAGGTGTGGGTCCCGTCCTTGATCGTCCCGGTGGGCGGGGTGGTATCCTTGGCATAAAGGCCATAAGACTGGCCGCACTTTTCACAACGTGCCAAGGTGAAATAACCGGCGGTGCCGCCGTAGCAATATTGGATGGTACTGCGCGTACAGCCGTCGTGGCTGCAGTAGACGATATGCCGGGAATTGTCATAAATTGTACATGTTCCGGTGTAATCATGGCTCTTTTCGGCCGGTACCATGATAGAGCCGCAGGTTTCGCACGTCAGCGCGGTGGTGCAGTCGTGGTCATCCTGACCCGCCACATGGTCTTCATACACGGCGGTGACGGTCGCGTCGCCGTCCCCCATGGTGACCGTGGTGGAAGCAGTGTTCGGGTCGGCAACCGTGGCGCTCCCGGTGACCTCCCACCGCACAAAGTGCTGGGTGCCGGTCTGGCTGTCGGCCGAGATCGGAACGGTTTGGCCGGAGAGATACCGGCCGCTGCCTTCGCCGTTTGTAACCGTCAGGGTATGGGAGGTTACTTTTTTATACAGGGTCAGGTCGGCCTTTTCGGCGGCGGGTTCCTCGCCGGAGCCAAAACTCATGAACAGGGAGGCCATGACCGTCTTTCCGTAAACCCCCAGGGTGGCGCAGCCTTTATTGGCGGGATAGATAGAGGGCATATTCAAACGTAAATAGGCCATATAAAGCGGGTTGTGCAAAATTTGCGCCGTGACGCCGCCCTTATTATTGGTGCCCGGCCGTTTGGACGAATTGATCCCCATGAGGGTCAGTTTGCAATTGCTGCCCCAGGTATTTTTGGGGCGCTGGGTGGTGATCGCTTTCAGGTCGGGGTCATCGGCGTCGGTATAGGCAAACGACGCAACCTCATCCCCCCAATAGACCCGGTAGATGTCGCTGCCCTCCCAGTACAGATAGTCGGAATAATTGACAGGATACCCCTGCAGCACGTTGTCTTCAAAGTCCACTTTCTTTTCCGCGAAGAAACCAAAAGCGGAGATGTCGGTGGTGTAACGGGTGTAAAAGCTGCCGTTTTCCCAATACCACACGGCGGCCTGGGCCGCATTATCGGTCAGGTAGACATACGGGTGAGTGGGGCAGACATACCCGGACAGCTTCTGGTAACCGCCGGTGCCGCCCGGGCAGTAGACATAACCCGTTTCAGCCTTCACCGGTTCCTGCAAAGACTGGGTGACGCCCAAATACCGGCCGCTGCTCACGTGCCGGATGGTGTACCCCTGGTGGCCTTCGTCCGTCTGGCTGACTTTGCTGACCGTAAATTCGAAGCTCGCATCGCTGGTATACACAAAGTTTCCGTCATCGCTCATGGAAAAATCCGTGGTGGACGTGACGGCGGTCTGGTTTTCGTCTTCCATCGAAAAGTCCGGCGGCATGGCTTCCATCAGATACGCGGATTTTAACAGCCGCCCGGCCGGGTCCGACAATTCCAGGTTGTTGCTGATTTCGGTATAGAAGACGTAGGTCTCGCCGTCTTCCGGCTCCGAAACCTTTTGATAGGCATCGCCGGTTGCTTTCGGAGCCGCGCTGGCACCCAGGGGCACAAAAGAGAGCAGCAGACACAGGCTGCACAGCACCGAAAGGAATTTTTTCCCTTTTCTCATTTTTTTCACCTTCCGTTTTTCAAATTTGACTGCCTGCGCCGGGTGTCCGTCCCTGCCCGGCGTGTAAAAAGGCCCGGTCCGTTCAATGGCCTTTTATCAAAACAGTGTGATGGTTTTCCTTATAAACCATACCATAAAAAAACTTCTTTGCCATCGCCCGTTTCCGGGGGGAAAACGGGCAGGGACAAAGAAGTTTTTTTCGCGCTCAGCGCAGCATATACTGTTTTAATTCCTGGCGGCTGCGGATGTTCAGCTTTTGCAGCACGGTGGAGATGTACCGTTTGACGGTGTGGGGGGAGATGTTCATGTGTTCGCCGATTTCCTGGTTGGTCCAGCCCCGGGCGGCCAGCATGGCGGCGGCAAATTCCGTGGTGGTGAGGTTGTCGGCCACATCGTGACCGGTTTCCGGGTTGTGGATCTTGCGCCACCCGGCGGAAAACCGGTAGGTAATGGCGATAATGCGTTTAAAATCATCGGGCCAGTCCTTTTTGATGACGGCTTCCAGCATGCCGCCCAGCAGCCCGTGGTGTTCGCCCAGCCCTTCGATCAAATCATCGGGCCGGCTCAGTTCCCAGGCAATAAGCAGGTGCTCCTGGGCTTTTTCCGGCCGCCGCAGGCTCATCAGGTCCATCACCGCCACCAGGTGCAGGTAAATACAGGGAATGGGGTACACGCTCGACTGCATGGCCAGGGTCCCCTCTACCAGGCCCAGGCTCTTTTCATACTCTTCCTTTAAATATAGGTAGTGCGCCTGCACATATAAGGCGAACGCCCGCAGTCCTTCGGGCAGCCGGGGCAGGAAATCGTGCAGCGACGGCAATCCTTCGGGCAAAGGTAAGTGCAGCAGCACCGCCGCGGCCGCCGCCGTAAACCCCGAAGCCGCCAGCAAGGCGGGATTTTGCGGGTCCGATTGGGTGAGTGTGGTTTGCAGCTTGGAAAGGGCCTGCCGGGCCCGTTGGATATCGCCCACCGACAGGTTGGCAAACACAAAAAGCAGGCAGGCCGACAGCCGGGTATCCATATCGGGGCTGTGCAGGAACTGTTCGGCCTTTTCGATGGCCCTTTCCGGCTGCCCGCTGAAATAGTAGTATTCGGCCCAGGCGATCTCCTGCCTTGGGCCCGGCTCCATACGCTGCAGGCACAGAAGGCATTCCCCCGGGCGGAAAGGCGTATTCATCAGCGGCATGAGCCCCGTGTGGGGGGATGCCACGGCTTTGACGAAAGAGGGTGTAGGAAGGGAAGGGGCAGGCGGCTGCCTGCGCGGGTCCTGAGGTTTCACGGCGGTATCGGGGATCAGCCACGAAACCCCGAACTTTTTGGCGCCCTGGAGCCGTCCGGCGGCACAGTATTTCTGTACCAGGCGCTGGGAAATCTGCCATTTTTCGGCGGCTTCCCGTACGGTGATATAGGTCATGTGAGGTTCCTCCTACGGATGCGGTTTCCCGTGGGGCCAGACGCCCGCCGGGCATAACTGTTCGTGACTACGTACTGTTTTTCATATTGTAATCCTTTTTACTCCCCTTTTCAAGAAAGAAACGGGTATTTTTCCCGGCGGACCAAGGGCGGCGGCTTTGTCCAATTGTAAATAATTTATGAAAAAGGGAAAAACTTCAAAAAAGCCCTTGATTTTTTCCGGGAAACGATTACAATAGAGTTAGCACTCGGAGATAAAGAGTGCTAAACCAATTACTTGAGTACAGAACCCTTTAAAGATTCTCGAAGGAGGAATTTTTTATGACGATCAAACCCCTTTCCGATCGTGTACTGATCAAAATGCAGGAAGCGGAAGAAACCACCAAAAGTGGCATTCTGCTGGCAAGCTCCGCCCAGGAAAAACCCCAGGTGGCTGTTGTGATTGCAGTGGGGCCCGGCGGTCTGGTAGACGGCAAGCAGGTGGATATGATCCTCAAGCCCGGCGATAAAGTTATCACCAGCAAGTATTCCGGCACGGAAGTCAAAGTGGACGGCGAAGAATACACCATCGTGCGTCAGAGCGACGTGCTGGCAGTCGTAGAATAAGCGGCTGTTCCTTGTTTTTGTATATACCCTTTTTATTTCGATAGTACGGAGGTAATCACTTATGGCCAAACAAATTATTTACGGCGAAGACGCCAGAAAAGCGCTGAAAAACGGCATTGACCAGCTGGCCGATACCGTGAAAATCACCCTGGGCCCGAAGGGCCGCAACGTGGTGCTGGATAAGAAATTCGGCGCTCCGCTGATCACCAATGACGGCGTGACCATCGCAAAAGAAATTGAACTGGACGATCCGTTTGAAAACATGGGCGCTCAGCTCGTAAAAGAAGTGGCCACCAAAACCAACGACGTGGCGGGCGACGGTACCACCACCGCTACCCTGCTGGCACAGGCCCTGATTAAAGAAGGCATGAAGAACGTGACCAGCGGCGCCAACCCCATGGTCGTAAAGAACGGCATCCAGAAGGCTGTCAATGCGGCTGTGGAATCCCTGCGTAGCCATTCGAAGAAAGTGGCCGGCAGCGAAGATATCGCCCGGGTTGCGACCATCTCTTCCGCCAGCGATTTCATCGGCAAGCTCATCGCGGAAGCCATGGAAAAAGTAACCGCTGACGGCGTTATCACCGTGGAAGAAAGCAAAACGGCTGAAACCTACAGCGAAGTGGTGGAAGGCATGATGTTTGACCGCGGGTTCATCAGCCCCTATATGGCTACCGATACCGACAAGATGGAAGCCGTTATGGACGACGCTTGCATCCTGATCACCGATAAGAAGATCAGCAACATCCAGGAAGTTCTGCCCCTGCTGGAAAAAATCGTACAGAGCGGCAGCAAACTGGTGATCATCGCTGAAGATGTGGAAGGCGAAGCGCTGACCACCCTGATCCTGAACAAACTGCGCGGCACCTTCAACTGCGTGGCTGTGAAAGCTCCCGGCTTTGGCGATCGCCGCAAGGAAATGCTGCGTGACATCGCGACCCTGACCGGCGGCCAGGTTATCACCAGCGAACTGGGTCTGGAACTGAAAGACGCCGACCTGTCCATGCTGGGCCATGCCCGTCAGGTGAAGGTTGACAAAGAAAACACCATCATCGTAGGCGGCATGGGCAACCCCGATGATATCAAGGCGCGCGTGAACCAGATCCGCAACCAGATCGAAACCACCACATCGGACTTCGACCGCGAAAAGCTGCAGGAACGTCTGGCCAAACTGGCCGGCGGCGTGGCTGTGATCAAAGTAGGCGCTGCGACCGAAACCGAAATGAAAGAAAAGAAACTGCGCGTGGAAGACGCTCTGGCGGCTACCAAGGCAGCTGTGGAAGAAGGCATTGTGCCCGGCGGCGGCGTGGCTCTGCTGAACACGGCGAAAGACGTGGAAGCGCTGCTTGACACCATCACCGACAGCGACGAAAAGACCGGCGTACAGATCGTGCTGAAGGCTCTGGAAGCGCCCCTCCGTCAGATCGCTGCCAACGCAGGCCTGGAAGGCTCCGTGATCATCGCTAACATCAAGTCGGCTGACAAACTGGGCTACGGCTTCAACGCAGCAACCGAAGAATACGGCGACATGATCGGCTTCGGTGTTGTGGACCCCACGAAGGTAACCCGTTCCGCTCTGCAGAACGCTTCCTCGGTGGCTTCCATGGTGCTGACGACCGAAAGCCTGGTAACCGATAAGAAGGAACCCGTGGCTCCCGCGCCCGCAGCTCCCGCTGACGGCGGCATGGGCATGTACTAATTCCCGGCTTATCCGAAACCATACTAGCAAAAAAAGGCTCTCCTTTACGGGGAGCCTTTTTTCATGTTTGGCGAAATGTCGCTGGGAGTGAAGCCGGGAGGCTGGTGCCGTCATGACTTGGCTTTTCATGTTTAGCGAAATGATGCTGGGTGTGTAGCCGGGAGGCTCACGCCGTCACGATTGGGCTTGTGGGGGTACGCCCAGTTACCCGGTACGGCCGTAAAGTTTTCGTCCACCTTTTTCCAAAAGGTGGCGGGG
>CAJKJS010000020.1 GCA_905200265.1 uncultured Oscillospiraceae bacterium | reverse complement strand
TAGGCGGGCCGCTTTTCTTGACGGCCCACCCGTTTTTTATTTTCATTTTATTTATTCACGCTGGAGCAGGGCCCGCACAATTTCTTCCATGTGCATCCCGCGGGAGCCTTTCACCAGCACCGTGTCGCCGGGCTTTAGGTTTTCGTGCAGCCACGCGATCACCGTTTCGTTCGATTCTTCATGACGTACGGTCATCGAGGTCTGCCCGTCCCGGGCCCCTTCACAGATGGCAGCCGCTTCCGGCCCGACGCACAGCAGTACGTCTACGCCGCAGCGCACGCATTCCTGCCCCACGCCATAGTGGCCGCTGTGGCTCTCGGCGCCCAGTTCCAGCATGTCCCCCAGCACGGCGATGCGGCGCCCGGTGACCGGCATACCCATCAGCAGCTGCAAGCTGCTGCGCATGGAATCGGGGCTCGCGTTATAGCAGTCGTCCACCACCGTCACATCCCCGGCGTGCAAAATCTGCTGCCGCATGGCCGGTGGTTCGTAGGACGCAAGGGACTTTGCGGCTTTTACCGGGTCGGCTCCCATGGTTTCAGCCACTGCGATACTCACCGCCGCGTTGCGCACATTGTGAAGTCCCGGCGCCGGTACCGATACCGGCAGGCACCCTGTTGGCGTTTGCAAAAGAAAGCGCACGCCGGTTTCGTCCTGCTGTACATCGAAAGCCCGGTACTCACACCCTTCCGACAGCCCGAAGGTAATAAGCCGCAGCGGTACTTGTCCCACTAGGCCCCGCAAAAGCGGATCGTCCCCATTAATAAACACCGGCTGCTCAGAAGTAAACCGGTCGGTGATATGCAGTTTTTCCGCTAAAATATTTTCCTGGGTTTTCAGGTATGCAATGTGCGACACCCCGATATTGGTCATCACGGCCATGGTCGGACAGGCGATCTCACTTAACCGGCCCATTTCGCCGAAATTGCTCATGCCCATTTCCACGACGGCGCAGTCGTGTTCCTCCGACAGCTGGAACAGCGTCAGCGGCAACCCCACCTGGCTATTCTGGTTGCCGCGGGTGCGCATTACGCAAAAAGCCGACGACAGCGCCAGCGCCACCATTTCCTTTGTGGTGGTTTTGCCCACGCTGCCGGTAATGCCCACCACCGGCAGAGAAAACCGCTGCCGCCAGGCCCTGGCGGTATCCTGCAGTGCCCGCAGGGTATCGTCCACCCGGATCAGCACCCGGTCATCCCTTCGTGTGCCCGGCCCCTGGGTAAAGGAACCGGCGGCCCCGGCTTGCAGGGTGGCATCGATAAACACATGGGCGTCGGTGCGCTCCCCTTTAATCGGCACAAAAAAACCGTCGGGGCAGGTTTCGCGGCTGTCGGTAAAAAAGGAGGTCACCACGGTCTGCGGATTCCCGCACAGAATCGTGCCGCCACAAGCCGCCGCGATTTCGGCTGCTGTCATTTTCATCCCAGTTTGCCCTCCTTTTTCAGGTCCTCCAAAATCTCGCGGATCACAACCCGTTCATCAAACGGATATTTGACCCCCTTGATTTCCTGGTAATCTTCGTGGCCTTTGCCCGCCAATACCACAATGTCGCCGGGTTCGTGGTGTTCGATGCAGTAGCGAATGGCCTCTTTCCGATCGGGAATTTCAATATGGCGGCCGTTCGTTTTTTCCATGCCCACCAGAATATCCTTAATAATATCGTTCACGTCTTCAAACCGGGAGTTATCGGCGGTAATCACCGACAAATCGGCCAGACGGCCGCTCATTTCGCCCATTTCGTACCGGCGGATCTTCGGGCGGTTACCGCCCGCGCCGAATAGGCACACAAGGCGCTTGGGGTTATACTCCCGCAGGGTCGTCAAAATACTTTCCATACTCACGGCATTGTGGGCGTAATCGATCAGCAGCGTAAAGTCCCCGGGTACCGGCACCGGCTCCACCCGGCCTTTTACGTGGACATTGTAAAGCCCATGACACATGGCCTCTTCGTCACAATCAAGGTGACGGCACACCGCCATAGCCGCCAGGGCGTTATACACGCTAAAGCGCCCCGGAATACCCACATCCAGCGAAAAGTGCAGCGCGCCTTCCAGCGTAAAGTGTACCCCCAGGTACCCCGGGCGGCTGATAAGATGGGCGTCTTTGGCGCGCAGAGCCGCGTCGTTTTCGCACCCGTAGGTGTCCACCTCACAGGTATGTCCCTGCAAAACGCCCTGCCAGGCTTCATCGTCCACATTCACAATGCCCAACCGGCACTGTTTAAACAGCAGGCTCTTGCAATACAGATATTCCTGCATATCTTTGTGTTCCGCGCCGCCGATATGGTCGGGGGAAAAGTTCGTAAACAGCCCGATATCATAGGTAATCCCCGCCACCCGGTGGGCTTTCAGCCCAATGGAAGACGCTTCCATGACGCAGCAGCGGCAGCCTTCGTCCACCATTTGCCTAAGGTAGCGCTGCACTTCATACGATTCGGGGGTGGTGTTGTCGGTGGGGATCACCTTGTCACCGATCATGACCCCCATGGTGCCGATCATGCCGGTTTTGTACCCGGCCTGTTCCAAAATGGCCCGCACCATGCACGCCGTGGTGGTTTTGCCTTTGGTCCCGGTGATACCGACCATTTTCATCTCCCGGCTGGGATGCCCGAAAAACGCCGCGCTCAAAAACGCCAGCGCCCGCCGGCAGTCGGGGGTGCGCAGCACCGGCACGTTTAAAACATCCACATCGTGTTCCGTCAAAAGCACCGCCGCGCCTTTTTCCGCCGCCGCGGCGGCGTAGGCATGGCCGTCGTGCACGGCCCCGGGCAGGCACACAAACAAACACCCCGGTTTTACCTTCCGGGAATCATAAATAATATCGGTCACATCGATTTGAGACAAAGCGCCGGTTTCGGGAACCTTGTTCCCATCCGGCAGCGTAACGGCGACTCCTTCTTTTATAAGATCGCCCAGTAAACATCCAAGTAGCATAGAAGTATCCTCCTTTTTCCCTGTCCGCCCCGCCGCACAAGCGGCGGGCGAACCGGTTTTCACTATCGATGATACTCTTTCTTTTTCCGTCTGTCAATTCCGGGCACGCCGCCGCCGGGCCCGTCTCTCTTCTCCTAGTTTGCCCAGTTCCGAGGGAATAAGCGGCATAAGGCTCAGGAAAATCATTTCGCCCCAGGCAAAAAGCGGCAGCCCTACGGTGCCGAACACAGTCCCCAATACGGGCACCACCATCACAAGGATTTGCAAAAATGCACCCACCATGGCTGCCAGCAGCAGCCGTCCGCTTTTTCGCAGCCCGCCGTGGCAAATGGGCACCCGTGCGTGCATATTCAGGGTGTGCACCAGCTGCGAAAAACTCAATACACCAAACGCCATGGTGCGCCCGGCTGCCGCCGAACCAAGCTGCCCCTGCCCCAGCACAAACGCCAGTAGCGCCAAGGCCCCAATCAGGCACCCTTCCAGCAGCATAATCACGCCTTCGCCCTTTTCAAACAACCGGCGGGCCTGCCGCGGCGGGCGGTTCATCAGCCCTTCTTCACACGGGTCCACCCCCAGTGCCAGCGCGGGGAGGGAATCGGTCACCAAATTGACCCATAATAACTGTACCGCCAGCAGCGGTTCGGGCCATCCCAGCAAAAACGCCAGTAAGACGGTTAAAATTTCCCCGGTGTTGCACGAAAGCAGGAAATGTACGGTTTTACGGATGTTTTCAAAAATCGCCCGCCCCTGGCGCACCGCTTCCACAATGGTTTCGAACCGGTCGTCGGCTAAGACCATATCGGCCGCCTGGCGGGCCACCTGGGTGCCCCCTTTGCCCATCGCACAGCCGATGTCCGCCATCCGCAGCGCCGGGGCATCGTTAATGCCGTCGCCGGTCATGGCCGTGACAAACCCTTTCTGTTGGAACAGTTTGACTAGCTGCACTTTGTGTTTGGGCTGTACTCTTGCAAACACCCGGCATTTCTGCGCCCGTTCCCACAGGGTTTCATCCGTCATCTGGTCGAGTTCCCGCCCGGTAATCACATCCCCGTCTGTGGGTAATCCGATCTGCCCGGCAATGGCCGCCGCCGTAGCCGGTTGGTCCCCGGTAATCATCACCACACGGATGCCTGCCTTCCGGCACACCCGCACCGCCTGTTTGACCCCTTTGCGGGGCGGGTCCTCCATGCCCACCAGCCCCAAAAAGCACAGCGGCATCTTATTTTCATCCCCGGGAGCCGGTAAGGGCCCCCGGTACACCCCCACGGCCAGCACCCGCAGGGCCTGCCCGGCCATGCGCTCGTTTTCTTTTAAAATACGGCCCCGCTCCTCGGGCGTCAGCGTCCCCGGGCCGCCTTTTACCCGGCGGCTGTCGCACCGCGCCAGTATAATTTCCGGCGCGCCTTTTACGATCATCAGCCCCTGGCCCCCGGGGCCTTCATGCAGGGACGTCATCTGTTTTTCTTTGGAAGAAAACGGAATCTGCCGCCGGGTGGGGCATTTCTCCCGCAGCTGCCCCAAAGACGTCTGGCACGCCTGCACCAGCGCTTTTTCCGTGGGTTCCCCCTCGATTTTGCCCCGCTTTTCTTCACAACTGCTGCATAACGAGCAGCAGCCCAGTATCTCCTGGGCCTGGGGGGAGGAAAGCTCATAGGGGGTAAGCCCGCTGCTTACCTTTGTGACCGTCATGTGGCCACAGGTGAGCGTCCCGGTTTTGTCGGTGCAAATCACCCCCGCACTGCCCAGGGTTTCCACCGCGGGCAACCGGCGGATGACCGCTTTCCGCCCGGCCAGCCGCCGCACCCCACAGGCCAGTACCACCGTCACCACCGCGGGCAGCCCTTCGGGAATGGCGGCTACCGCCAAACTCACCGCAATGAGGAACATGGGCAAAACGTCCCGGTGTTGGATCACGCCAATGAGGAACAGCGCCGCACAAATCCCCAGCACCGCCAGCCCCAGTGTTTTGCCCATGCGGGCCAGCCTTTCCTGTAGCGGGGTGCGCGGCGCTTGGCTCTGGGACAGCATGGAAGCAATTTGCCCCATGTGGGTATGCATGCCGGTTTGAGTGACCACCATTTCGCCGTCCCCGGCCACCACGCTGGTACCGGCATAGACCATGTTGGCGCATTCCGCCGGGGGCGCCCCCTGGGAGGCTATTTGTTCGGCGTTTTTGGGCACCGGTACCGATTCCCCTGTTAGCGCCGATTCGTCGGTTTTCATCCCGTTTTCCAAAAGCAGCCGCCCATCGGCCGGTACAATATCCCCGGCCTTCAGGAGCAAAATATCCCCGGGCACCAGCTCATTCGCGTCCACCACGCCCACCTGGCCGCCGCGCCGTACCCGGGCTTTGGGGGCCGACAGTTTTTTCAGCGCGTCAATGGCCTTTTCGGCCCGGCTTTCCTGCACGGTGCCGATGAGCGCGTTGCATGTGACAATCCCCAAAATAATGAGTGGGTCGGGGGAAAGCCCTTCGCCCTGCCACAAAGAGACACCCCCGGAAATCAGGGCGGCCGCTAGTAAGACCAGAATCATAAAATCGGCAAACTGGCGAAAAAACCGCCGCAAAAGCCCTTCCTTTCTTGCCCCTTCCAGTTCGTTTTTGCCCCACACGGCCTGCCGCTGCTGTACCTGCGCCGGGGTCAATCCCTTTTCCCGGCCGGTCTTCAGCTTTTCCAGTACCTGCGGGCCCGTCAGGGTCTGCGGTTCCTGTTCCCGTTTTTTCATATCGCCGCCCGCTCCTTCCTTTTTGCTTTCGTTTTGAAAGCGCTTTTTTGCCTAATCCTATGCGGACAAATGGGAAAAAATGTCCGAAGCGCTTTTGGGATTCTCTTTTGCCTTTCTTCGTGGTATACTTACCTATACGAAAAAACAAAGGAGCCTATCCCCAAAGGCAAAAAGGAGGAATGTTCATGCCGGATTTTATCACGCAACTGGATGAAACCATCATTTTCTGGGTGCAAATCCATTTACACAACGCCTTTACCGATCCGTTTTTTTCCATCATCACCCATTTAGGCGATGCGGGCCTTATATGGATCGTTCTTGGTGTCTGCCTGCTCATCCCCCGGTCGTCCCGGTGGTGGGGCGCGTTATTACTCGTCGGGTTGCTTTCGTCGTATGTATTTGGCGATCTGATCGTCAAAAACCTGGTGGGCCGGCCGCGGCCGTGCCACGATTTTCCCGAAATCACGCTGCTCATTTCTCAGCCCAGCAGCTATTCGTTCCCTTCGGGGCACAGTTTTTCCGGCATGACCTGCGCCTGTTTATTATGCCGGTTCCATAAAAAGGCCGGGGCCGCGGCCGTAGTGCTGGCGCTGCTGATTGCCTTTTCCCGCATTTTCCTGTTTGTCCACTATCCCTTCGACGTGTTTACGGGCTTGGTGCTCGGGGTTTTGTGGGCGCTGCTTCTGTGGAAACTCGTACTCTTTTCCCCGCTGCGCCATCACTTTCGTGAAGAAAAGCTCACGGTGCGGTATCGTTAATAGGCATAAAAAAGGAAGGATGAATGTTTCATCCTTCCTTTTTCTTTTCGATATCGTTACAGCTGCCCGCCTGCCAGGGATGCCGGCGCCATGCGCCCGGTGGACAGGTCGATGATCACCGCAATACACAAACAGCACAGTGCCTTTTCTTCCTCGTCCGGCAGGGTAATCCCGTACGCCGTACGTCCATTATGCACAGTAAAACCGTGGGTCATCAGCACCTGACCGCTCTGGTCCGCCACATCGAAACTGCGGGTAACGGTGTCGCCCCGCACGTGCCACAATAGCCCCTGTAACTGTAGGGCCGGCCGGTGCCCAATAAACCGCTTCATTAGCGAAAATTCCCGGCCGCCTGCCAGGCTCACCCGGTAATACCCCAGGCAATCGGAACCAAACCGGCGAATCGATGCTTTTTCCCGACCGTTTTGGTCCATCAGCCCAAACACCCCGTGCAGCCCCATGTACTGTCCACATACCTTATAAAGAGCTTCGCCCTGGGGGCCGTACACGGTAAACAGCTCGTCGGGGGACCGTTCCTGTATCATCAGCACCTTCAAAAGCGGCTCCTCCTTTTCTTCCGGTTTGAGGGGAATTATTTCAAAATTTCCTGCAACAAGTCTTTCGGCGTATCCACTAAGGTTGTCGCGCCGTGCTCCAGCAAAAAAGCCCGGTCACGGAATCCCCATGTACACGATAAGCACCGCAGCCCTGCATTGTGGGCGGTTTCAATATCCACATCGGAGTCCCCCACATACACGGTGTGGGCCGCGTCGCTTTGCAGCTCATGCATGCAGGTAATCACCGCATCGGGCGCCGGTTTACGCCGCACGCCGGGGCGCTCGCCCACGCACACCGGTACCAGCGGCCCGAAAAAGCGCTGACAAAGCGATTTCACGGCAAAATCCGCCTTATTCGATAGAATGCCCATTTTCACCCCGTGTGCCTGCAACTCCCCCAGCATTTCCATGATGCCGGGGTACGGCTGGGTGGTATCCAGGCAGTGCGCTCCATAGTGTTCCCGGAATGCCTGCAAGGTTTCTTCATACTTAGGGTTTTCTTTGCCTTCCGGAATCGCCCGGGCGATCAGCAGCCCGATCCCGTTACCCACAAAGCGGCGCACGTCGTCCAGCGTGTGGGTGGGAAACCCCATCGTTTCCATGGCTGCGTTGGTGCTGGCGGTCAAATCCCCCAGCGTATCCAGCAGCGTGCCGTCCAAATCAAACAAAACGGTTTTTTCCTTATTCATGTTTCTTCCTTCTTCCAAACCTGGCAGAAAAGGGCCCGTTGCCTTTTTCAGTCGCGAATCTGTGTTTCTTCCTCTACGCCATACGTCCACACCCAGTCAATACCGGCCTGTACCTGGCCCTGGGCCATTTCTTTTACTTCCCACAGGTTATTTTCCATCAGCAGTACCGGGGTGATGGTGGAACAGCCATATTGGTGCAGCAGGTTCATATCCACCCGGCACACCAAATCGCCGGCCTGCACTTCGTCCCCCTGGCGTACCCGGGGCGCAAACCCCCGTTCGCCCACTTTCACCGTATCCAGCCCGATATGCACAAACACATCGGCGCCGTCGCGGCTGCGAATGGAAAACGCGTGCCCGGTGGGGGCCATATAGCTGACTACGCCGTCAATCGGCGAGAGCACTTCGCCGTCGGTCATCTGGACCGCCACGCCATACCCCATGGACCCATGGGAAAAGGCCGTATCCGGCACTTCTTCCAGCGGGATTATCTCACCGCTTACCGGTGCCAATACGTTGTGCTGTTCCTGAAATTTTTCCTCTTTTCTTTTCCACCAAAACATGGTTCTGTTCCCCCTTTTGGGATGTACAAAGCTTTCGTCCCTTTATTTTAGCATAGTTGCCCCCCTTTTTTCCACCCTCTTTTTCACATTTGACGAACGGCGCCTGTTTTTCGCCTGTTTTTTTCAAAAAAGCCGTCCCGTCTTTCTTCTATTTATGGTATGATAAAAAGAAAAAAACAGGAGGCCGGACGATGGAAAAAGAAAATATCCTTGTCATGCTGCCCACTAGTGAAGAAGAACGCCAGGCGTTCTACCGGGCGGCACCCGAAGCCAATTTGCAATTCTGCCTGCCCGAAGAAGCGACGCGGGAAAGCATCCGCCAGGCGAACGTAATCTTTGGTTCCCCCGCGATTGACGATGTGCGGGGCAGCGAAAATTTGCGCTGGCTGCAAAGCAATGCCGCCGGGCCCGATAGCTATTTGCAGCCGGGCGTTTTGCCCCAGGGGTGCCAGCTGACCAACGCCAGCGGCAGCTATGGGCTGGCTATTTCGGAACACATGTTGGGCATGCTGCTCATGCTGCTGAAAAAACTGCACACCTACCGCGACAGCCAGCATGACCACGTCTGGAAAAGCCAGGGCTCGGTCAAAAGCATCTGGGGCTCCACCGTGCTGGTGCTGGGACTGGGGGACATCGGCGGCGAATTTGCCCGCCGTTGTCAGGCACTGGGCGCTTATGTCATTGGCGTGCGCCGGCAGGATACACACAAACCCGACTATGTGGATGAACTGCACCTGATTGCGGATCTCGATACCCTGCTGCCCCGGGCCGATGTGGTGGCCATCGCCATGCCCGGCACAGAGGAAACCAAGGGGATGTTTAACGATGAACGCCTTGCCTGCATGAAAGAAGGCAGCATCATTCTCAACGTAGGCCGCGGCTCGATTATCGACACCGCCGCCCTCACCCGGGCCCTGCAAAGCGGACACCTCTCTGGCGCCGGGCTGGATGTGACCGACCCGGAACCTCTGCCCGATGACTGCCCCCTGTGGGATATCCCGTCGGCTCTCATTACCCCCCATGTCAGCGGATTTTTCCACCTGCGGGAAACGCTCACCCGCATTTTGCAGCTGTGTGTAGAAAACCTCACCCGCTGGGAAAACGGCCAGCCGCTTTTAAACCGCATGGACCCGCAAACCGGTTATCGCAGCACCGAAAACCGCAACGTGCGTCTCTAAGGGAAAGGAGTCTATGTCCATGTCGATTCTCATCCGGTCCTACCGGGAAGACGATGTGCCCGCCATGCGGGCCATTTGGAACGAAGTGGTGGAAGAAGGGGTGGCTTTTCCCCAAACGGAACCGCTGGGGGAAGAAGAAGCCCGCACCTTTTTTGCGGCGCAAACGGCCTGCCGCGTGGCCGAAGAAACCGGTACCCACCACGTTATGGGTTTTTACATTCTGCATCCCAATAACGTGGGCCGGTGCGGCCATATCGGGAACACCAGTTATGCGGTGGGAAGTTCCTACCGGGGGGCCCACATTGGCGGACAGCTGGTCAAAGACAGCCTGCAAGAAGCAAAAGCGAACGGCTTTTCCCTCTTACAGTTTAACGCCGTGGTAAAAAGCAACAAACGGGCGCTGCACCTGTACGAAAAGCTGGGCTTTACCTGGCTGGGTGTGATCCCCGGCGGCTTTTTGATGCCCGACGGCCACTATGAAGACATTGTCCTTCTCTACCACACCCTCTAACATACCATAAGAAAAAAGAGACCTGTTCATGCGTACACAGGTCTTTTTTTTTCTTTCTTTACGGGTTTTCAATGCGGCGGATTAAGTACCGCCCGGTTTCCACCATCAGCCTGGCTGTCGGCTGGTACAGTTCTTTCGGGAACCCAAACAGGAAGTTATCGGCTTCAAACGTAAAGTTCCCTTCATAACCGATGGCCCGCAGAGCCGCCGTAATGCTTTCCCAATCGAGTTTTTCGGTAAACGGCAGGTTGTGGCAATCCCGGCGGTAGTTCACGTCGTGGACATGCAGCGCTTGCAGCTTTGTTTTCCCCAGCGCCCGGATAAAGTCCGCCGGTTCTACGCCTACCAGAGCACTGTGTCCCAAGTCGAGGCACCCGACAATCCACGGGCTATTTACTTCGTCCAGCAAGGCCGCAAATTCATCCGGCGTGCCGCACACGCTTCCCACAATATAGCCCCGCTTTTTATCCACCTGCCACAGGTTTTCACAGCAGACTTTAATGCCCCACTGTTCGCAGTACGGAACCAGCGCGCGGTACATAGCCACATTTTCCTTCCACAACTCTTCCTTATGGGTGGCATAGGGCACGTGCTGCTTCGGGTGCACCACAATGTGACCGGCGCCAAGGAACGCCGCCGCTTCCATGGAACGATGAATCGTCCGCATAATCTCGCCATCCCTAGCGTCATTCCCCGCCGACGACGGGAACGGTGCATGGGCCTGGGTTACGCTCAGACCACAGGTGAGCACGGTTTCCTTTAGCCGGACCGCTTTTTCCTTCCAGTTTTCCGCCATCCACTCGTCCATTTCAAAAAACGACCAGTCAATGGCGTCAAAACCGGCCTTGGCCAGCTGGCGTACGGCTTCTTCTTCCCCGAATAAGTGCACGGGGTGCATACTTTGGGTTACCAGTTTCATACAAACTCTCTCCTTTTAAAAGGCCCCCTTGGGTGCCTTGCTAATTTAGATAAAGGTGCCGGTAGCAAGTTCTAGCAGGTGCACCCCTTTTCCTCCGCCCATGGTAATGCCCTTTACACACCGGTTGCACGCGGCCACAATCAGGGATTCGGTGTACTTTTCCACCTGTTCCCGCATCAGCGCCGTTTGCACCTCCTCGGGCATCTGATAAAGAGGGATACCGGGGTATTTTTCCAGCAGCGCCTGGTTTTCCCGCTTGCGCGGTTCCATGTGCAAATTGCCGCAGAATACGGATTTTTCCCGGTTTTCTTCCATTTCCGAAACGGTTATGTGCATGCGAAGAAGTGCCTGCCGCACCGCGTCAAATACCTCCGGGTGTTCCCGGTCCCGCCAGCAATCCTGCACCTGCACTTTTAGCCCGCTGTAATCGGGCCATGAAAATTCCTCATCCTGCAGTAAGTACACAAACAGGTTTTCCGGTGTCAGCCGCCCGTCCCAACGGTTTTGTATGGTATCCCGGCAAGCCTGGCACACATACAGGGCGGTATGCCCCGTCTCATAGGGCTTTTTGTCCACCCGGCAGCATCCGGCCACCGCCATTTTCTGCGATAAATAGTCCCTGATCCGCCGGGCCGCCTGTGGGCTGGCCGCCGAAAAATTACAGCTGGGAAAATAAACGTACGATTTCATAAGGTGTCTTCCCTTCCCAAAAACAACGTCTCTTGCCTATCGTTTTTATACAACATTGTCATACCATTTTCCCAAAAAAATGTCAAGCTGGCCGAAAGAAAAACCATCCTTCCTTCCGCGAATTTTGTTTTCTATGCTGCCGGCTAAGTGAATTCTTTCTTTAATTCTGCTACACTTTTTTCGAGAAAACCGGCCGGTTCCCGGCCCAAAATAAGGAGGCCTTCCCTTTGCCATTTGGTACCATTTCCACGAAACAAAAGAAAATAAACCTATTTGCCCTTATAGCCTGCCTGCTGGGCCTTGCCGCCGTGATTGTGGGGATTACCCTCCTGAACACCCCCACCGAAAGCGCCCGGGATGGAGGCGGCCTGACGTTTGGCGCCGATTTCTATACGGAAATGCACGGTGTCACCCGGGACGTGTTCCTCAGCACCCTGCGGATTCATGAAGCCATCAACTTGGGGCTGGGCTTTCTGCTCATCACCTTGGGGGGATTCGGGATTTGTGCTTTTGCCCCGCGGGTGATGGC
>CAJKJS010000019.1 GCA_905200265.1 uncultured Oscillospiraceae bacterium | reverse complement strand
AATATAATAGATTGATCATTTTATCCGGTTTTTTCGGTCATTTTGCGGCATACCTTTTTCCATTTGGAAAAAGGGGCTGCTTTTTTACGTGTCGGAAAAACAGGTGGTTCTGAGGAGGCATACCATGGAAATTCTGATCCCTGTGCTGATCGTGTTCCCGTTTGTAGCCGCCGCGGTACTGAGCGTACTACGGCATGCGAAAGCGCGGGAAATCGTCATGTATGCAGCCAGTGTGATTGTCATGCTGCTGGCAGGCAGCCTGCTGGTTTTGTGGCTTCAAAATGGAGCAGTTTCCGTTTCGTTTTACGTGGAAACCGAACTGGTAGATGGCGCCATGTTGGTTGTGGAATTGTTTTTGATGGTACTGGTCACCGTGCTGTGCGCCCGGCGTCACCGGTATTTGATCGCGTTACTAAGCATAGCACAGACCTGTCTGCTGGCCTGGCTGGATCTGTGGGGGCCGGTTGTAAAGGAAAATACCCACATTCGTGTGGATGGCCTGTCGCTGCTGTTGTGCCTGATTGTGGCGGTGATTGGTGGGCTGATTTGCCTGTATGCCGTGGGGTATATGCGTGGGTATCACCACCATCACAAAAATGTGCAGGATCGCCGGTCGTTCTTTTTTGCCATGCTGTTTGTGTTTTTGGGGGCCATGTTCGGGCTGGTACTGTCGGAAAGCCTGATGTGGATGGACTTCTTCTGGGAAGTGACGTCGATCTGCTCGTTTTTGCTCATTGGATACACCCGTACCGAAGAAGCTGTGCACAATTCCTTTAGGGCCTTGTGGATGAACCTACTGGGGGGCCTGGCTTTTGCCATAGGGATTGCGTATAGTTCGGCGGTGCTGCACACAGTGTCGCTGTCGGAAGTCGTTTCGATAGGTGCGGCCGTGCCCGTGGCGCTGCTGGCGTTTGCCGCTCTGACCAAATCGGCGCAAATGCCGTTTTCCAGCTGGCTGTTGGGGGCTATGGTAGCGCCCACACCTACGTCGGCCCTGCTGCACAGTGCCACCATGGTAAAAGCAGGCGTTTATATGTTATTGCGGCTTTCCCCGGCACTATGTGGTTCTATGACGGGACAAATGGTAGCCCTGACCGGTGGCTTTACCTTTTTTGCCGCCTCGCTGCTGGCCATTTCCCAGAGCGACGGGAAAAAGGTACTCGCTTATTCCACGGTTTCCAATTTGGGGCTGATTACCGCCTGTGCCGGCGTGGGTATGCATGAAACCGTGTGGGCCGGGATTTTCCTACTGATTTTCCATGCGGTGAGCAAGTCCATGCTGTTCCAAGATGTGGGGGCTGTGGAAAATGCGCTGGGCAGCCGTGATATTGAAGATATGCAGGCCTTAATGCTGCGCTTGCCTAAACTTGCTTCCATCATGGTGATCGGGATCGCCGGTATGTTCCTGGCGCCGTTTGGTATGTTGATTTCCAAGTGGGCAGCCTTAAAAGCGTTTGTGGATGCCGACAACGTGGTGCTGGTGCTGCTACTGGCTTTTGGCAGCGCAACTACCATGTTCTATTGGACCAAGTGGCTGGGGCGGATTTTATCCATCAGCCGGGTACGCATGGCTCATGATGTGACAAAACCCAATGAATGGGTGTCGCTGTACATTCATGCGGTTTTAATGGTGCTGTTGTGCGCCACATTCCCGCTGCTGTCTTCCTGGGTGGTGGAACCTATGCTCACCGATATGTTTGGCGAAGCGGTCCAGGTGCTCACATCGGATAATATGATTTTGATGATCGTGATGCTGTGTTTTATCTTTTTGCTGCCCGCGTGCGTGTATCTGTTCACACGCAACTTGCGCCACACATATGTCATTTCGTATATGGGCGGCGCCAATGCCGGAGATAACAACCACTTTATTGATGCGCTGGGCGAAAAGAAAAATTTGCAGATTAGCAACTGGTATATGACCGGGTACTTTGGCGAAAAAAGACTGCTGCTGCCTTGCACCATTCTGAGTACAGCGGTACTGACCGTTATGATGTGCATGATCTTGGTAGGAGGTGTTCTGGTATGAATACGACCCGCCTTTTGTGCTGCTTGGGTTATATTTTACTGGCTCCGTTTATCGGCGGCCTGCTGGACGGCATGGACCGCAAACTCAGTGCCCGCATGCAGGGACGCACCGGTCCGTCGGTTTTGCAGCCTTTTTATGATATTATCAAGCTGTTCCACAAACAGATCTTCCTTGTGAACCACTCCCAATTTTTCCTGGTGGGTAGTTATTTGGTGTTTGTGATTTTTTCCGGTGCGCTGATGTTCGCCGGGTATGATCTGCTCATGAGCTTTTTCGCTTTAACGACGGCGGCCATGTTCCTGGTGCTGGCCTCCTGCAGCACCCATTCGCCCTTTAGCGCCATGGCTTCCCAGCGGGAACTACTACAGATGATGTCGTATGAACCCATGGTGCTGCTGGCCTGTGTTGGGTTTTATCTGGCCACCGGCAGTTTTCAGGTATCGGATATTATTCAGTCGGATATGAGCCCCATCGTCTATTTGCCGGGCTTCTTTATCGGATTTGTGTACATCCTTACAATCAAAATGCGCAAATCCCCCTTTGATATTTCCACGGCCCACCATGCTCACCAGGAAATGGTGCGGGGCGTGACCACCGAAATGGTGGGATCGCTGTATGCCATTACCCAGATTGCCGAATGGTACGAAAACGTGATGCTGCTGGGGATTGTGGCGCTGTTCTTTATCAATGACAATCCCATCAGCTGGCCACTTGCCATTGTGGGCGTGCTCATCACGTACTTTTTTGAAATTCTCATTGATAATACGACGGCTCGCTTGAAGTGGAGCAAAGTCCTTTCATCGGCGTGGCTGGTCACGCTGCTGTTTGGAGGACTAAACCTGCTGGTACTGGATCTGTTGATCAAGTACCTGTAAGGGAAGGGAGGAACTACTGTGGCAAAAGTCAATCGGTCGCCCTGGCTGCTGCATTATGATGGCAGCAGCTGCAATGGGTGTGATATCGAAGTGCTGGCGTGTTTAACGCCGGTGTATGATGTGGAACGGTTTGGCGTGGTCAATACCGGGAACCCTTTGCATGCCGATATCTTGCTGATTACCGGCGGGATTAACAGCCAGAACCAGGCCGTGGTGCAGCAAATTTACAGCCAGATGCCCAGTCCGAAAGTGGTTGTGGCGGTGGGGGCCTGTGCCTGTACCGGCGGGATTTTTAAGGAATGTTACAACATCCACGGCGGAGTGGATACGACCATTCCCGTGGATATTTATGTGCCTGGGTGTGCCGCCCGGCCCGAATCCATCATTGATGGCGTGATCAAAGCGGTGGCGCTGTTCCAGGAAAAATACGAAAAGTATGTCAGTGAAAATAAAGAAAGGAAGCGTTCGTCATGACGGAAAAGGAAACCATGACCGCCCCGGGCGGATTGATCGAAGAAATTCCGGTGCAGGACTTGCTTCCCCGGGTGATTGAAAAGAAGATTGCGAACTGGCGCCTGTGCCAGATTTGCGCGGTTACATTAAAAGGAACGTATGAACTGAGCTATTCGTTTGCCGATGAGTACGAATTTCATACGCTGCGCTTAGTGATTGGGACCGACGAGGAAGTGCCCAGCATCAGCCAGGTGTATGACTGCGCGTTTTTGTACGAAAACGAAATGCGGGAACTGTTTGGCGTACATATTCAGCATATTGCGCCGGATATGCAGGATAAACTGTACCGCATTGACACCCAAACGCCGTTCGCCGAAAAAAGGAGGGGCTGATTGATGGCTAAACAGACAATTGTACCTTTTGGGCCCCAGCATCCGGTGTTGCCGGAACCCATTCATCTGGATCTTGTGCTGGAAGACGAAACCGTCATCGAGGCCGTGCCTTCCATTGGGTATGTCCACCGGGGATTGGAAAAACTGGTGGAAAAAAAGGATTTTCATGAAATGGTCTATGTGGCCGAACGGATTTGCGGCATTTGCAGCTTTATGCACGGGATGGGCTATTGCGAAGCGGTGGAGCATATTATGCATGTGGACGTGCCTGCCCGTGCCAAGTACTTGCGCACTTTGTGGTGCGAAATGAGCCGCCTGCACAGCCACCTTCTGTGGCTGGGGCTATTAGCCGATGCCTTCGGGTTTGAAAGCCTGTTTATGCAGTCGTGGCGCATGCGGGAAAAGATTCTTGACATGTTCGAAGCGTCCACCGGCGGGCGGGTCATTTTCTCTGTGAACCGTATAGGCGGTGTGCTCAAAGACATCCCCCCGGAGATGCTGCGGGATTTCCTCAAGCGCTTTGATGAGATGAGCGCCGATTTGCACCGGTTGACCCGTACATTTTTGGAGGATTACAGTGTAAACGAACGGCTGCGGGATGTGGGCTTTTTGACAAAAGAGCAGGCCCTGTCCCTAGGGGCTGTCGGCCCCATGCTGCGGGCCAGCGGCGTTTGCTACGATGTGCGCAAAACCGGCTATGCGGCGTATGGTGATCTGGAAGTAGAACCGGTCATCAGCACCATTGGCGACAGTTACGCCCGGTGCCAGGTGCGCATTGGGGAATTGTTCCAGTCGCTGGATCTGATCCGGCAAATTGGGGAAAAAATGCCGGCGGGGCCCATTGCGGTACCGGTCAAAGGTAACCCGGAAGGCGAATTTTTCATGCGCTGTGAACAGCCAAGAGGCGAAGCGGTTTATTATGTGCGCGCTAACGGCACGAAAAACCTTGACCGCATGCGGGTGCGCACACCTACGTTTGCCAATATTCCCGCTATGCTGCAAACCTTAAAGGGCAGCCAACTGGCGGACGTGCCGCTGCTGATCCTCACCATTGACCCGTGCATCAGCTGCACGGAGCGCTGAAAGGAGGGCTTTTCATGGCAAAGTTTTTGCCGTTTACCGGAACGGTGCTGCATAATCTGTTCCATAAACCTGTAACGACCTCCTACCCCTTTGTGCCAAAGGAATACCCGGAACGGACCCGGGGGCACGTGGAAGTGGATATGGAAACCTGTCTGTTGTGCGGGCTGTGCTCCAAAAGCTGCCCGCCCCGGGCCATTCATGTGGACCGGGATACCCATACCTGGAGCATCCACCGGTTTGACTGTATTCAGTGCGGGTACTGCGTGCAAAAGTGCCCGAAGCACTGCCTGTCCATTGTGCCCGGCTATCCGGCACCCGGTGCGGAAAAGAAGCTGGATATTTACCACAAGCCGGAAGCCATCGAAATGAAGATGGGCCAGGTTACGGTGGATTTGTCAAAATGCGTGTATTGTACGCTGTGTGCGAAGAAGTGCCCCAATGAAGCCATTACGGTGGATCGTGCGGCCAAAACGTGGGAGATTGACCACCACAAATGTTTGCGCTGCAGTTTGTGTGTGAATAACTGCCCGCGCCACGCGCTGGAAATCCGCGAAGAAGAGGGCGGCTTTAAACACCCGCAGGCCGATCTGAATCAGTGTGTGTTCTGCACATTATGCGCAAAAAAATGTCCGGCGTCGGCTTTGACAGTGGACCGCGCCACCAAAACCTGGAAGCTCAATGAAAAAGAGTGCGTGGGCTGCGGGGCCTGTGCGGAACACTGCCCCAAGGGCTGCATTACCATGCGCCCGGCATCCACGTGACGGCGATTGTGACCCGGCAGGCAACCGTTGCCGGGTTGGTACAGGGCATAGGATTTCGCCCTTATGTGGCCCGGCTGGCGGAACAGGAAGGGCTGACCGGGTTTGTGCGCAATGATGGCGGAACCGTTTTTTTGACAGTGACGGGGAAGGAAGCGGCGGTGCGCCGCTTCCTTCATGCTGTCCCCCTGTGCCCCGGAGCGCAAGTAACCCGGATGGACGTGCAAAACGTACCGCTTTTGTCTTTTGACGCGTTTACCATCACGCCCAGCCGGGAAGGAGACGGGGTTCTGCCGTGGCTGAGCCCCGATCTTGGCACCTGCGAACAGTGCGAAGCGGAATTATTGGACCCGAAAAACCGCCGGTTCCGTCACCCGTTTATCAGCTGTGTGCAGTGTGGCCCGCGCTACAGTATCCAGCGGGCGCTGCCCTATGACCGGGCCCGCACTACCATGGCAGAGTTTCCTCTTTGCGAAACGTGTCAGAGGGAATACGAAGAAAAGGGGAACCGCCGCCGCCATGCCCAGACCATTGCCTGCCCCCACTGCGGGCCGCAGCTGCTCTTCACCGGGCCGGACGGTACCACCCAAAGCGGTGAAGAAGCGCTATCCCGCGCCGTGGCGGTTTTGCGGGAAGGGGGCTTGTTGGCTGTCAAAAATACCGGCGGGTATCATTTGGCAGCCCGGCCCGATCGGGAAAAGACCGCCGTGCGGCTGCGTCACTTTAAACATCGGGAAGCAAAACCCTTTGCAGTGATGTTCCCCCGGCTGCAAAGTGTGCGGCGGTTTTGCTATACGTCAAAAGAAGAGGAAACATGCCTATTATCGCCCGCCAGGCCCATTGTCCTACTGAAAACCAAACGAGGGTTTGCTCCGTCGGTGTGCGGGTTGAGCCGGAAAACCGGCGCGATGCTGCCCGCTGACCCCGTGCAGATTTTAGTAGGGCGGGCCATGGGGCCGCTGATTATGACCAGTTTAAACCACTCCGGGGCGCCGATGATGATCGACGACGGGGAGGCGCTTTCCTTGCTAAAAGAAGGGCTTGATGGCGTGTTGTGGCACCGGCGGGACATTTTAACCCCGCTGGATGACAGCGTGGTGCAGGTGCCCGATGGCAAGATACAAATGATTCGCCGGGCCCGGGGGTATGTGCCCCAGCCGGTGGAAGTGGCAGGTTCGCTGCCGCCGCTGCTCGCGTCGGGGGGCGATTTAAAAAATGTGTTGGCACTGGCAAAAGACCACCGGGTGTACCTGAGCCAGCATATGGGCGATCTTAAAGAAGAAGCCTGCCGGCACGTGCGCGAAAAGGCCCTTAAACGGATGCAAGCTTTATTTTCCATCCAGCCGCAACAAGAGATAGCCGACCGGCACCCGGGGTATATCTCGGCCCGTATCGACCGGCAGCAAGGCCGTCCGCAGCAAACCGTCCAGCACCATCACGCTCACGCCCTTTCGGTGATGGCCGAACATGGGCTGCGTGGGCCGGTGTTGGGGGTAATTTTTGACGGCACCGGGTACGGCGATGACGGTACCATCTGGGGCGGCGAATTTCTATTGTGCCAAGAGGGCGGTTTTCGCCGTGTGAGCCATTTGCAATCTGTTCCGCTGCCCGGCGGTGACCGGGTCGCGCTGGATGCCCGCCTGCCCCGGTGGGGGTACCGAGCGTCTGCCGGATTGCCCCTTTTGGGCGAGGGTGGTGGCATTGTCAGCGCCGCCTTGCAGCACGGTATAGGCGTATATAAAAATAGTTCCGCCGGGCGTCTGTTCGACGCGGTGGCGGCGGAACTGGGGCTGGCAGACAAGAACCGGTACGAAGGCGAATGTGCCGTTTTGCTGCAACAGGCAGCCGAAAATACCGGGAAAGCAGTTTTCTTACCGTTGCCCCTGCGAATCGGCGCCGATGGCCCAGTGCTCGATACCGTGTTTCTGTTCCGCACACTGTGCCGTCTGCGGGAACAGGGAGCGAAGCCGGAAGCACTGGCGCTGGGGTTCCACCAAGCGCTGTGCCGGGGCGTTTTGCTTATGGCCCGCTGGGTGCGTGAGTTTTTTGGATGCAGTACCCTGGTGCTGGGCGGCGGCAGTTTTCAAAATCAGCTGCTGCTCAATGGCTGCACCCGTCTGCTTTCACAGGAAGGATTTTTGGTGTATCGCAATGAACAGGTGCCCCCCGGGGACGGGGGCCTTGCCTTGGGACAAGCGTATAGAGGAGGTTTATCATAAATGTGCGTGGCATTACCGGGCCGTGTGCTGGCCGTCAACGGCCCCACGGCGGAATTGGATTTTTCCGGAAACCGGGTGACAGCCCGCGTGGGGCTGGTACCGGTCAAAGTGGGCGATTGGGCCCTGGTGCACGCCGGGTGCGTCATTCAGGTGATGAAACAGCAGGAAGCCGAAGAAATCGAAGAACTGCTGCGCCTTTCTGAGGAGTTGTCATGATGGAACTCAGTACGGTACGCGAATTTTTGAGCCGGTACGACGGCCCGCCCTGTACACTGATGGAAATCTGCGGCAGCCACACGGCGGCTATCGCCCGGTTGGGGCTGCCATCGTTGCTATCGCCGTCCATCCGGTTGTTGTCGGGGCCGGGGTGCCCCGTATGTGTAACCCCCAGCGCCTATATTGACCGGCTGTGCGAGTTAGCTTGTACGCCGGGAGTGTGTGTGGTGACGTTTGGCGACATGCTGCGGGTGCCCGGTAGTGAGGGAAATTTGCAGCAAAGCAGAGCAAAGGGCGGACAGGTGCGCATGGTCTATGCGCCGTTTGACCTGCTTTCCATGGCACGAGAGGAACCGGATACATTATTTATCTTTGCTGCCGTGGGATTTGAAACCACGACCCCGGCGTATGCGTTGCTCTTGCAAGCGTTACTGGACGAAAAAATCGACAATGTGAAACTGCTCACGGCGCTCAAAACCATGCCGCCGGTCGTCGACCGGCTCCTGGGGCAGGGGGCCAACATCGACGGCTTTCTGGCCCCGGGACATGTGTGCAGCGTAGCCGGATGGGACATTTTTCGCCCCTTGGCGGAAAAATACCAGGTGCCATTTGCTGTGGCAGGATTTCGGGGGCCGGAACTGCTGGTGGCGCTGTATGCGCTGGTAAAAAGCCTGGGACAGGGAAAGGTGATGAATCTGTACCCGGCGGCGGTAGAAGAAAGCGCCAGTCCTCAAACCCAGGCGATTATTGACCGCTTTTTTGAACCGTGTGAAGCGGTGTGGCGCGGGTTGGGACCGGTGCCCGGTTCCGGGCGGCGGCTGCGGGCCGAATTTGCAAGGTTTGATGCCGGCAGCGATCAGTGCCGCGAAGACCGGGCCGCGAATCCCGGGTGCTGCTGCGGAGCGGTGCTCACGGGGAAGATGCGCCCGGTGGACTGCCCACTGTACGGCAAAGCCTGCACGCCGCTGGACCCAAAAGGCGCGTGCATGGTATCGGAAGAAGGAAGCTGCCATCAGTATTGGATCAATCAAAGGGAGTGACAGGTTTTATGCAAATCACCATGGCCCACGGAAGCGGCGGCCGGTTAACGGGCGAACTGATCGAAACGATTTTTGCTCCGGCGTTTGATAATGAGGTGCTACTTCAAATGGAAGACAGTGCTGTGGTGCCCGGCGCCGGGCGCTTGGCGGTGACCACCGACAGTTTTGTGGTGGACCCGCTGTTTTTTCCCGGGGGCGATATTGGCAAACTGAGTATTTGCGGGACCGTCAATGACCTGTTGATGCGCGGCGCTGAACCGAAATACCTGACCTGTGGCTTTTTGTTACAGGAAGGGCTTTCTACCGATCTGCTAAAGCGGGCGGTTCAGTCCATGGCTCAGACAGCCAGAGAAGCCGGGGTCAAGCTGCTTGCCGGGGACACAAAAGTGATCCCCGGAGACGGAGGACTGTATATCAATACGGCCGGGGTGGGATTCGTTCCCGATGAATGCCATATTTCGGCCGCCTGCTGCCGCCCCGGTGACGCCGTGCTGGTCAGCGGTACGCTGGGGGACCACCATGCTGCCATTTTGTCCAGCCGGTTGGGCATACAAAATGAGATAAAAAGCGACTGTGCGCCGTTGGGGGCGCTGGTAAATGCCCTAAAACAGGCAGAAATCGATGTGCACGCCCTGCGGGATATCACTCGGGGCGGTCTTGCCACCGTATGCCGGGAACTGGCGGGGGCAAGTGCTTGCCGTTTTCAGCTGGAAGAAGAAAAACTGCCGGTAAAACCCGCCGTGCGGGACCTGTGCGGGCTCTTGGGGCTTGATCCCTTGTATATGGGTAACGAGGGGTGTCTGGTGGCAATCGTACCCCAGGAGCAGGCAGAAAAGGCCCTAAACGCCCTGCGTGCTTGTGGGGAAGGGGCCGCGGCCTGCCAGATTGGTCAGGTGGAAGAAGGGGACGGCGCACTATTTTTGCGCACATCCATCGGCGGCCAGCGCCGGTTGGAGGTGCTGCAAGGGGAAGGGCTGCCCCGCATTTGCTAACAAGTTTTCCGCCTTGTGAGGTGGGGACAAATCTGCTATACTGATTTTGACAAAAACCGGAAAACCGGCAGAAAGAAAGGACGGGGAAATCGCATGATCGGAATTATTGGCGCCATGCAAATGGAAGTGGAGGGGTACCTGCAAGTCATGCACGAACCGGTTACGACCAAAGTAGGGCTGCATACGTTTTATAGCGGCCGGATTGACGGTGTCGACTGTGTGGTGGCCTGTTGCGGCGAAGGAAAAGTAAACGCGGCGCTCTGCGCTCAAAGCATGATGCTACTGTTCCACCCGCAGCTACTCATCAATTCCGGCGTGGCCGGTGGCATCGGCAAAGACGTGCATATTGGCGATGTGGTATTTGCCAGTAGCGTGGTGGAACATGACATGGATATCACGCCCCTGGGGTATCCCATGGGGTATGTGTGCGGGATTGACCGGGTGGAAATGGAACCCGACGAAAAAGCGACCGCTCTGCTCATGGAAGAAGCCCGCCATGTGTATGACGGCACCGTTTGGCAGGGGCTGATCGCTTCGGGGGACCAGTTTATTGCCGGGGGCGAAAAAATGGCGCGAATTTTGCAGTATTTCCCCAAAACCATGGCCTGTGAAATGGAAGGGGCCGCCATTGGCCATGCCGCCGTGCTGGGACAAGTTCCCTTTGTGGTACTGCGGGCCATTTCCGATAACGGAAACGACGACGCCAAGGTGGATTTCCCCCAATTTGCGCAAATGGCTTCGAAAAAATCGGTTCAGCTGCTCATCAGCGCGCTGCCCAAACTGGCGGCGCTCACCAAACAGGAGGGGTAACCCATGAAGCTCTACGACATCACCCGGGATCTATTCAGCGCGCCGGTATATCCCGGCGACCCGAAACCATATCCCGACCCGAAACTGCGTATGAGTAAACCCGGCACCATGTGTAATCTGTCGGGGTTTTATGCAGGCTGCCACAGCGGCACCCATGTGGATGCCCCGCTGCACTTTGTGGATGGCGCCGCCGCGATTGACGAACTGCCTGTGGAACGGTTTGTAGGAAAATGCACGGTGGTGACGTTGTCGGGGGTGCTGACCGGGCAGCAAATGGAAATCCTGCTGCCGTTCTGTGAAAAAATGATTTTGTTTCACGGGAATGGGCAGGCGTTTCTGGATGCCAGCGCAGCCATTGTGTTGGGCGAAGCAGGGGTGACTCTGGTGGGCACCGATGCCCAGTCCATTGGCCCGGCAGGTAATGAACAGGCGCCCCATGTGGAACTGCTCAACCGGAATATGGTCATTCTGGAAGGCGTCGATCTCACCGGGGTACCCGATGGGCACTACACCCTGTGCTGCCTGCCGCTGAAATTAAAGGGGCTGGAAGCGTCGCCGGTGCGGGCGGTCCTGATGCAGGACGAGGAAACAAAATAAGGAAAGGAAACACGGAGTATGAAAGTAACAGTCTTTTATAATCACGTGGTAACAGCCGCTAAACAGAGCGGGCTGACCCTGAAAGAGACAGCGGAAAAATGTGTGTCGTTTGGCATTACCGGGCTGGAAGTGATGAACACAGAACTGCAGGAACCGGGCGCCATGGAGAATCTGGCCATTTTGCGGGAAGCGGGTATGCACATAAACAGCATGCCGGCCTTTTGCGACTTTGGCCATGATTCCGACGAAGCCAAAGCCCGCGCCGTTGTGGATTTGGCTGTTTCGCTGGGCAGTGACAAAGTGCTGGCGATTCCCGGCTTTATCACAAAAGAAGAAGAGGCACAGCGCGAAAAAATGTGCCAGAACATGGTAAAAGCCCTGCGAGCTATGGTAACCTATGCCAAAGAAAAAGGCGTGACGGTCGGTATGGAGGATTTCGACGGCAGCGAAGCGCCATTTGCCACCACAGCGGGCCTCAAGTGGTTTATGGAACAGGTGCCGGGGCTTTCCTGCTTCTTTGATACGGGCAACTTCCTCTATAGCGAAGAAGATGCCGTGCAGGCCTACCGGGAACTAAAGCCGTACATCAAACATGAAATCCACTGCAAGGATCGTGGAGACAAAGACCGCGGCGGCGAAAAGCCCAAAGTGACGATCGCCGGTAGAGCCATGTATCCGGCGCCGGCCGGGGCCGGGATCATCCCCCTGCGGGAGATTCTGACAGATTTGCTCACTACCACGGACTTTGACGGTAGCCTGGCGATTGAGCACTTTGATTCCTGCCGCTGCTTGCAGGACATGGAAGAATCGGCCCGCTGGCTGTGGGATTTGGTTCATTCCGTGCGATAAAAAAATCCCTCCGGTTTTTTGAACCGAACCAGTAAAAACAGACAATAGACAAAACGCCCCCTGTGTAGGAAAATGTAACTATACAGGGGGTGTTTGTATGAGTAAAAGAAAATACACGCATATTCAGGA
>CAJKJS010000018.1 GCA_905200265.1 uncultured Oscillospiraceae bacterium | reverse complement strand
TAGTAAAAAAACGCCCCGCATGGCTATTGCTAGCCATCCGGGGCGAAAAATTTTTCGCGGTACCACCCTTGGTTCGGCTTTTTGTCACCAAAAAGCCCTCTTTAGCCTCCAACAAGGCATTGGCCTGTAACGCGGCCGCGCGTCCACCACTTGTCATGGCGGCGACTCCGGGACGAGCTATACACAAAAACAGCCCTACCGGCTTTCACCTACCGCCGGCTCTCTAAAAAGGCCCGAATCTGTCTTTTTCCCTTCACAGTCTTTGGGATGATAGAAAGATTGTTATTTGTATTATAGGAGAAACCGCCCGGTTTTGTCAACCATCACGAAAAATTTTCTTATTTGCCTTCTTCGGGCTGCTTTGCCGGGAACGCAATGTGCAGCGCCTGCCGGGCCGCCTGTAGGGCTTCGTCTCCCTCTTCTTCGCCGGTTTCAAAATGCGGCAAGGTGCAGAATACTTCCGCCACCATCGAGCGCATCCATAAAGACGGCGTGATTTGCAATGTATACCCGTGACCTGGTTCGCACATCCATTCATAAAGCCCTGCCCGCGGCAATCCATAGGCCGCGCACAGTGCCATAATCACATCGCCCTGGGTTACCAGTACCACGTTTTCCGTGTGGCTGCGCATCATGCTGTCCACCAGTTTTTCAAACACTTCGCATACCCGGTGCATAAAGGTCATGTTGCCTTCGCCTCCGGGCGGCACAGCGCCTTCTTCCCCGCGCATCCATTTTTGATAGGTTTCGTCCCCCTGCAGTTCCTCGGCCGTTTTGCCTTCCCATTCCCCAAAGTTGCAGCCTTCCAGTCCCCGCAGATAGGTACCTGTGGTACCGGGGTATAAAAGTTCCAAACTTTCACGGCAGCGCTGGTTGGCGCTGCAAAAATACGCGTCAGCTTTGGGGTACTGAGCGGACAAAGCCAGTGCCTTTAGCTGGTTTTTCCCGTTTTCGCTCAGAGGCGAATCCGTCGCACCAATATACTGGCCTTTTTCGGCTCCTTCACTTACGCCATGGCGGATCAGATGAATGCGGTATGATTTCATAATATAGGCTCCTTCTTTGCCGGGTAATACGATATATAGCGGCTTTACAAATTGTTTAGTTTGTATTATACTTTACATTACGTTATTTCGCTGAATTTCGACAGGGGCAAGGGGTAAAACGGTATGATTAACCAGAGCTTTTCGCGGATTCTCACATTACTGCGCAAAGAACAAGGGCTAAGCCAAAAGCTGGCAGCTCAGCAGCTGGGGGTTTCCCAGGCGCTGCTTTCTCATTACGAAAAAGGCATTCGAGAATGCGGGCTGGACTTTGTGGTGCGCGCGGCCGATTTTTACCATGTATCCTGCGACTACCTATTGGGCCGCACACCGGAACGCAACGGCGCCACCATTTCGGTGGATGACCTGCCCGATGGGCCCGAAGGCAAAGAAAACCGCGGGGTGGGAAGCCTGGTAGCGGTGCTCAATAAAAAGCTGCTCACCAATTCCCTGCATGTGGTGTTTGCCCTCTTGCAACAATGCCGCAACAAAGCACTGATTAACGAAGTGTCGGCATCGCTGGATCTGTCGATCTACAAGGCGTTCCGTCTGCTGTATGCGGCCAATCCCAAAAACGCACAAAATCTGTTTGCGGCTTCCCCCAAGCTCTATGCAGGGCTGGCCGACAGCGCCCGTAGCGCCGCTGAAGCCAAAGCCGCGGCCCTGGCCGCTGGAGAAGAAGTGGACGGCGAAAAAGGGATGGGCAAAGACGATGGTCCCGCCATCACCCAGGAATCCTTAACAAAAGATTATCCCCTGTTTGCTTCGTCGCTGATGAACCTGATCCAGAGCAGCGAAGTGCGCATGGGCGTACGGCAAAAACGATAAAGAAATATATCGGGAAGGCCCCCAAAAGGGGGCCTTCTTTTTTTGCCGGTATCTCTGTTTTTTAGTATTTTACAGGTCGTATACCTGTACGGCCGCCTGCCCTTGTACATCGAAACAGGTAAAGGCTTCACCGGGGAACAGCGAAACGGAAAACGCCCGTGTGCCTTTGTCGCCAAACATTTCAAACGCGCAGCCATCCAGCACCGCAGTGAGCTCCCAATCCCCTTCAAAGAAACGCACAGCGCTCCGGGTCAGGAGATCAGCGGTGTAATTGTCGGAAAACGGCTTACACACATCCCGGCGGTCGATAACAAATTCGTTTTTCTCATTGACGCCAAATCGGAACGCTTTACCCGACGGTGTACGCAAGGTGACAATCCCCTCTCCGCTTCCGGTTACTTTCAGTAGGCATGTGGTCCCTGTGAGTTCGCCCTGGGTTTTCGGCGGGCAATCCATTAGGACCGGGGCTTCTTTTGGTATAAACGGCAGAGCCGCCAAGCGATCCCCTTCCGGCGTCTTCTGTAGCGACAGCACCCGGGGCAGTGTCATGTGGCAGCGCCATTCGCCGGTGGGCGCCTCGCCCGCATATACCATATTGTCGCCCCAGGCGATAAACGTGGGCTGCGGCGCATTACTATACGTGGTACCTGCGTAGCAGTCAAAACCGTTATCGACCCACTGGCCGCAGGGATCAGAGGCTGTAAATGTACCGTTTGCAAATTCACCCAACCAGTACCGGGTGCGCACACCGCCCAGTTCCATGGGGATTTGCATGCTAATGGTTAGTACCCAGCGCATATGCCCGTCCTGAGTCGGCAGCGCGTACAAATCGGGGCATTCCCACACGGCGCCTTCGGGTGCTTCGCTTTCCGGCAAGGGACCGAACGCCCCGGTTTTTTCCCAGTCGAGCAGGTTATGGGACCGATAGAACCAGCAGCTGTCTTTCACCGCCAACGCCATCACCCAGTCATCCCCCACGCGAATCACTTTCGGGTCGCGGAAATCCCGAATGCCCGGATTCTCGATGAGGATTTTCCCGTATTTTTGGAAGGTCTTCCCTTCATCCAGGCTGTATGCCATGCTCTGGTATTCCGTTTCACCGGTATCGTAGGTAAAGAACAAAAGCATGGGCGGCGTTTTGCCGTCCCCCAGGCCCGACACATTCTTCTCGTCGATAACAGCGCTGCCGCTGAAGATCATACCCTTTTCATCCGGGTACAGGGCAATATCCCGGTGTTCCCAATGGTACAGATCCCGGCTGACCGCGTGCCCCCAGTGCATGGGACCCCACTGAGTACCAAAAGGATGATGCTGATAGAAAAGATGATAATAGCCACCGGCACATACCAGCCCATTGGGGTCGTTCAGCCAGTTTTTCGGCGCCGTAAAGTGCAACTTCGGACGATAATCAAAAGTATCTTGCATGGTTCCTTCCCCTTTCCGTTTCCCCCGTCCAACGATCTCGATGGGGTTCTATCTGCCTGTATGATACCATGGGGCCCGCGGGCCTGTCAAACAGCCGGTTCCTCTACCGGCCGGTTTTTTTCGTATAGAATCTGCAACCCTTTCAGCAACAAATCCGGGTCATAGGAAAAGTCCCGGCGGCATAGCGGCACTACCAGCCGCCCCAGCCCGCCGGTAGCTACCGCTGTGACCGGTTCGCCCAGTTCCTTTTCCACCCGGGTAACAAGCCCGTCCAGCATGGCGGCAGCGCCGTACAGTACCCCGGAACGCATACACGAAAGGGTGTTGGTGCCAATCATCTTATCCGGCGTTTCCAAACTGATATTCAGCGGCAGCTGTGACGCCATGGCCGACAAGGCATCCACCGATACCCGCAGCCCGGGAATAATCATCCCGCCCAAAAAACTGCCGTCGCGCCCTACGACGGAAACCGTCGTGGAGGTGCCCATATCCACAATGAAAATGGGCTTTTTATACTGAGCGCTGGCGGCTACCGCGTCTACTACGCGGTCGCTGCCCAGCTGTCCGGGGTTATCTACGCGCAAATTGAGTCCGGTTTTCACTCCGGCGCCCACGGCCAGCGGCCGCCGGCCAATCAGGCTTTCGATCGCATCCTGCAAAACGGGAGTCAGTACCGGCACTACCGAAGAGAGAATGCCCCCTTCCACTTCTTTCAGATCAATCCCCCGCATGGAGCAGATCCCATGGAGCAGCAGTGCGTATTCTTCCGCTGTTTTTACCCGGTCGGTCGCCAGACGGAACGAATCCTTGCGTGTGCTGCCATCCATCAGCCCCACTACAATCTGGGTATTGCCGATATCAATTACGAAAATCATGCTTTCACCCCCTGGGCATGGCGGCGGCTGTTCTTCTCATACAGCAAACACAGCCCTTGTAGTAAAAGGTCCGGTTCTTCGTGAATGACTCGCTGGCAATACGGTACCACCAGTGATACCAAACTGCCGGTAGCTACTGCCGTAACCGGTTCACCCAATTCGTCTTCCACCCGCTCCAAAATACCGTCGAGCATGGCCGCATTGCCGTAAATAGCCCCGGCGCGCATGCAGTCCATGGTATTGGTACCAATCACATGGGCCGGCGGTTCCAAGTTGATGTTCAGCGGCAACTGCGACGCCCGACGGGACAGTGCATCCACTGCCACCCGCAGACCCGGAATGATCATGCCACCCCGGTACCGGCCCTGGCCGTCGATCACCGATGCCGTCGTAGCGGTACCCATATCGAAAATAACCAAGGGTCCGGGGTATTTTTTCCGAGCAGCCACGGCCACTACCACCAGGTCGCCCCCCAGCTGGGCCGGGTCGTCAATTTGAATTTGCAGCCCGGTTTTTAGCCCCGCTTCTACCAGAATGGGCGTTTTACCGGTGAGCAGCGTTACGGCTTCTTTCATCACCGGGCGCAGCATGGGCACGACCGACGATATAATGCCGCCTTCCAGAGTAGCCGGGTCTACGCCGCCTCTTACGCAAAATCCCCGGAACAGCAGGGCATATTCTTCCGCCGTTTTGGTCCGGTCGGTGCTAAAATGCGACGTAAACACGGCTTTTCCCCGTTCCATGCATCCCAGCACCGCGTTGGTGTTGCCCATGTCAATGGCCAAAATCATACGGTTTTCCCCTTTCCTTCTTCCAAATCCCGGGCGGCTTTCAGTCCGTAAGCCGGTTCGGCCATTTCGACGGCGTGCACAATGGCGCGTTCCATCACCCAGGCCGCCAAAGTGCCCACCAGGTTAATATCGGCTTGTTCCTTCCCCACCGACAGCGCGTACACCGTGTCGCCATCAGCCATGGTGTGTACCGGGCGAATGGCCCTGGCATACCCGTTGTGGGTCATCCCGGCGATTTTCGATAGTCGCGGTTTATCAAACTGTGCGTTGGTGACAATAATGCCCAGTGTGGTATTCCCGCCCCACAGCGGCGTTTCGGCTCCGGCCCACCATTCTTCCAGCGTGCCACTCAAAGCCCGGCCATCGGGGGTCAGCAGTCCGGCAACAAAACGGTTCGTGCGTCCGTCAAAAATATCTCCCAGGGCGTTTACCGCTACCAGAGCGCCGACTTTTATACGCCCTACTTCCACGGCAAACGTGCCGATTCCGCTTTTCATAGCCCGGCTCATGCCTTTTAATTTCCCAACGGAACACCCGGTACCGGCCCCCACATTCCCCTGTAAAGGAGCCTGATACGACGCATTTTCACAGGCACTGTACGCCATGGCGGCATCGGGCCGCACTTTAGCGTCCCCCAGCCCCAAATCAAATAACCCGCTTTGGCATACTAGCGGCACTTTCGCAACGCCGGTATCAAAGCCAATATCTCTTTCCTCCAGGTACCGCTGCATGCCTCCGGCGGCATCCAGCCCAAAAGCCGAACCCCCCGCCAGCAAAATACCGTGCACTGCCTGGCAATCCATCTGCGGCTGCAAGAGCTGCGTTTCCCGCGAAGCCGGGCCGCCGCCGCGGACTTCGGCCCCACAAGGGGCTGCCTCATCGGGCAACAGCACGGTGCACCCTGTAGCCGCCACCCGGTTTTGTGCATGGCCAACCCGAAAGCCTCCTACATCCATCAAACCGATTTCTCTCATACGTCTCCCCCTTTATCATCACAAAAAGCAAAGGGGGAGCTTCCCCGCACCGGGAAAGTCCCCCTGCGGCCCTTTTTCGGTCAGGCCGCTTTTCGATTCAGCGTTTTTTGCAGTGCCTTGCACGCCGCCGTGCCCAAAATCAGGCAGGAAGCCGCTTCGGCTACACCGTTGACTGCTACGGAAGCCAGCATAAAACCAAGCAGGTTTACGCCCATGCCGCCGGTATACCCAGCTGCCTGTGCGACACCCAGCCATGTCTGGCCAAAAAGCAAATACAGCGTCGTCATATACAAAACCGTATTGAGGACCGGTGTCAGCAGGCAGCATACCGCCATCCCGATAAGACGGGTACGGTCGTGCTTTTTCAAAAAGGCATAGAGTAACCCCGGCAGCAGCCCCACCAGAATGCGCGGCACTACCGCCAAAATAAAGGTGTATACGGCGTTTTCCTGCATAAGGGTTGTCCCGATAGCGCTGGTAAAGGCGTTGGCAAAACTGGTAAGGCCAAACACCAGCCCCAATGCCGCCCCGGCTCCCGGGCCCAGAACGACGGCGCCAATCGCCACCGGTACCACGATAAACGTGATCTGCAGCCCCCACGGGGTTTGCAAGTACCCAATCGGCGTAAAAGCCATCAGCAGAATCAGCGCGATGAGCAGCGCCATTTCGGCCATGAACACAATGCGGTCCCTTTGTTTTTTCATATTCAGTTTCCTCCTGCTGCTGTTCGTTTTGTTTGATACAGCGCGTTATGTAAGAGCCGAATGACCCGTTTTTCCACTTTTGTGCCTGTCGTTCCGATTTTTCGGTTCCGGCGGCACGGGGAAAATGCAAGCTTCGGTTATGGTTTATCATAGCATGTTCCCCCCGAAAAAGCAAGGTACGCGCCGGTTTACGCCCCGGGGGAATTGTGGTATACTAAAACTAGCTTTCTACCGCTTTTGAAAGGAGGCTTTTTCTTATGCTCAAACAAAAATGTGTGCTGCTGGGAGTATCTAGCAGCATCGCCATCTATAAAGCCGCGTCGCTGTGTTCCGCGCTGAAAAAACAGGGGGCCGACGTGCACGTGCTCATGACGGAAAACGCCACCAAAATGATGAGCCCCGTCATTTTCGAACAGCTCACCGGAAACCGGGTGTGTGTCGATACTTTCGACCGCAATTTCCCCTGGCAAGTGGAACACGTGGCACTGGCCAAAAAAGCCGATCTGCTGCTGGTGGCCCCGGCGACCGCTAATGTCTGCGCCAAATTGGCCCATGGCATTGCGGACGACATGCTCACGACCACGGCGCTGGCATGCACCTGTCCGAAACTCATTGCCCCGGCCATGAACACCCGCATGTATGAAAACCCTGTCACGAAAGAAAATCTGAAAACCCTCACCCGCTTTGGCTGGGAGGTCATCACCCCGGCCAGCGGATACCTGGCGTGCGGCGACACCGGCGCCGGGAAGCTGCCGGAACCCGAAACGCTCCTTGACCATATCCTTCACACCCTCGCATACCCTCACGACATGCAAGGGCTACGGGTACTGATCACCGCCGGTCCTACCCGGGAATCCATTGACCCGGTGCGGTATCTCACGAACCGTTCGACCGGGAAAATGGGATATGCCATTGCCCGGGCGGCTGCCGACCGCGGCGCGAAAGTCACATTGATCAGCGGCCCCACGGCGCTTTCCGCTCCGCTGTTTGTAGAAACAGTACCGGTTGAATCCGCTGATGACATGTTCCGGGAAGTAACCACCCGAGCCGAAAAGGCCGATCTTATCATTAAAGCCGCCGCCGTGGCCGATTACCGGCCCGTTACCGTTGCGGACGACAAGATTAAAAAGCACGACGGCGATATGGCCATCCCGCTGACCCGTACCCAGGATATCCTGGGCTATCTCGGGCAACACCGCCGCCCGGGACAGGTCCTGTGCGGGTTTTCCATGGAAACAAAAGACATGCTCGTAAACTCCCGGCGCAAACTGGAAAAGAAAAACCTTGACCTGATCGCCGCTAACAATGTCAAAGTGCCCGGCGCAGGTTTTGCGGTGGATACTAACGTGCTCACCCTGATTACCCGGCAGGGAGAAGAAGAACTCCCCTTGCTTTCCAAAGAAGAAGCCGCCCACCGGCTGCTGGACGCGCTGTTGCGGCTGAAAGACGAAACATAAAATAGAAAAACCGGAAGAACCGTTTTGCCTGTGGTTCTTCCGGTTTTTTTTATTCGTTTTAGTAGGGCCCCTGCGATTCGTCATACGCCGGGGGTTCTTTTTCCATCTGCTCGATGGCCGCCTGCACTCTCGCCACATCGGCCACATTTTCGATGGTCACGCGAGAACTAATGCGGCTCCCACGGGACGTATAGTAGCTTTCCGGGAACCAAATGGTACCGTTGCCGTTATTATGGAATTTAATTTCCATGGGCGGCAGGTCCCAGCCGTTGACAATATTTAATTTATTGCCGGCTTTCACCAGAATGCGCCGATTCGTCACCACGTAAAACGTCCGTTTGCGCATCCAGATTTTCTGGATAAAACGCCCAAAGAGCAAATACAGGCCGATTAAAACAAATGGCGCCCCAAACAGCAAAAACGGCAGTGGAGCTCCGCCGATAAACGCCATATATTCCCAAAATAGCGCAAAACCCAGCCAGAAAATCGAAAAGAACAGTATAAAGAGATCGGTGGGCATAAACAAATTGCCCTTTTCCGGACGTCCCTGCCACACGACAAATTCTCCTGGTGTTAAATATGGCCGGTAAAATTGTTCCCTTAATTCCTGCATACCCCTTGAACCTCTTTACGATAATTTTTGCCGCCGCAGCCACATGTCCATCACAAGACTTTGGGGCAGCAATTTGACCGCCACATGCTGGGCCTTATTGATAAGTCCCAATGCCGACATATCTTTGCCTTTGTCCGCATCGCGCAGCGCTTTTTTGACCACGTCTTTCGGATCATACAGCACTTCGTACTTCGTAATAATGCGGTTCCCTTCGTGCTGGTGGGCCGTTTCAAAGAAATCGGTCTTCACCCAGTACGGGCATACGGCCGTAACGGTAATGCCTCTATTTTTCCATTCCCGGTTCAGCGCCCTGGAGAAATTGCGCACAAACACTTTCGTCGACCCGTACAGGTTGATATACGGCAGCGGCTGGAACGCCGAGGCCGACGCCGTGTTGATGACCTTGCTGCCCGGAGTCAGGTACGGCAAGGCCCGCAGGCACAGCGCCACCACGGCTTTACAGTTCACGTCGATCATGCGCATGCAGGTCTTTTCGTCCACTTCTTCCGTACGGCAGAATTTCCCAAAACCTGCGTTATTGATCAGATACCGGATATCGGGCTTTTCCTCCTGTAGCAGCGCGCCAAATGCTTCATAGGCGCCTTCATCCGATAAATCCAGCATCACCGGCCGCACCGGTACCGAAGTTAGTTCCCCCAGTTTTTTCAGCTGTTCTTCCCGCCGGGCCACGGCCCAGATTTCATCGATATCGTTTTTCTGTCCCAGCTGGCGCACATATTCTTTTCCAATTCCGCCGGTTGCCCCGGTTACAATGGCAATTCTCATGCTTTCGCTCCCTTTCATTTTGTCACAGCGAGTCCCGCTCTTGCAGCGGAGCCGTCACTTTTACGCTTTCGGCCTTTTCCCGGCGCAGCAGCCGGCCGGCCAGTTTCACACACTGTTTGGCCATCTCTTCGATGGGTACAGGCACCGCTGTCAGCGGCACTAAACACGCTCCCCGGTAATCCGGGTCGCCGTTGCCCACCGACAATACCGCCACATCGCCGGGCACCCGCAGCCCCCGCCGGTGCAGCACTCGCAGGGCACCATACGCCATGGCGTCGGAACAGCAAAACAGGCAATCCGGCCGGTATGGTAGCAGTTTTTCGCAGGCACGTTCGCCCCCGCTGATGCTGTTTTCCTCCTGCACCCATCGTTTGGGCGGCACCGCATAGCCGGCTTTGGCCATATGTTGGGCAAAACTGTCGTCCCGGCGGGCAATCTCGGCATACCGGGCCCGGGCTGTGATCACGCCGGGGCGGTGCTTGCCCTTTTGCAATAACGCATCGGCGGCCGTTTTGCCAATTTGTCCGTCGTCAGCGCACACGCACACAAACCCTTTGACCCGCCGGTTATAAATCACCACGGGAAAAACCGGTGGATGCGCTTCCAGCCACGCCAGATCTCCCGGGGCGGCATTGGCCAGAATCGCGGCGTGAAACCGTCCACCCCCTAAAAATTCGGGGTTTTCCGCCAGATGGCCGGGAGAATAGGGTTGCACTTCCAGGGTCATATCTTCCTCGGGCAATGAGGGAAAGGCTCCCTGCAAAAAACGGGTGAGAAAAACCACTCGCCGGTCATCGGCCCAAAAGAGTGCCAGCCGCAGCGGCCCTGTTCCCTTTTGTCCCCGCAAAAAGCGGGCTTCCACACTGGGCCGGTATCCCAGTTCCCGGGCGGCCTGTTCCACTTTGAGCCGGGTTTTATCGGAGATATGGCGCTGCTGCGCTTTACCCGCCAGCACAATTGACGCCGTGCTGGGCGAAACCCCCGCTTTTCTTGCTACATCCCGTACCGTGGCCATGCCAAATGCCCCCTTTTTCAGTGGTCGCTGCCCTCATTGTACCGGGGGGCGGGTAAAAAGTCAAGAAAACCGCTTGACACTCGATTAGTATAACGTTATACTAAAATCAAAACCGGCCCCCATCGCAGGACCGGAACAGGGAGGATTTCATATGAGTGACGCCTGTGAAACCATTCGCCAAAGCTACCGTAGCAGCGGCGTACCGGTACGGCAGAAGGAAACGGAATCGGGGGAAACCTGGGTACCCTGCCATGACAGCATAAACCTGCGCACCTTTTGGTATCGCCCTAAAGGGGCCGGCCCCTTCCCGGTCATTGTGCAGCGTAGTTGCTATCCCCAGGGGGAAGACAGCTACCGCACCCACGGCCAGGAACTGGCAAAACGGGGGTACGGGTATATCTGCCAGTTTTGCCGGGGCACCGGCGGCAGTGAAGGGATGTGGGAACCCAACGTAAACGAAGCGGACGACGGCGCCGATTTCATCCGGTGGGTCAATGCCCTTTCCTGGGTGTCCGACATCGGGTACTGGGGATGCTCGTATCTTGCCAATACCGGATGGGCCATTACCGGCGTGCTGCCGGAAAAAGTGCGTTCCATGCTGCTTTCCCATTACGGTACGGAGCGGTTTACCTCCGCCTACCAAAGCGGCATGTTCCGCCACGATATTCTCACCGCCTGGGCCATGGGCAACGCCGGGCGGCCGATTGACGCCGATTATCAGACTTCATGCTTATATCGCCCTCACAACCGGGTAGACGAAGCTCTGTGGGGCGGCGCCCTTCCCTGGTACCGGGAATGGGTAAGTAACCCCCACCGCAGCGATCCCTACTGGCAAAAAGGGTATTGGGGATTTCTGGCCGGAGCGCCGGAGCGGCTGAAAGTGCCGGTATGCATCGTCGAAGGATGGTATGACCACCACCTGGGCAGCGCTATGGAAACATACCACCATTTGTCTTCCCAAGCAGCGGCTCACAGCCGGCTCATTATCGGGTGCTGGAACCATGGCTTTGGCCCCTGCGCCGAAGGGAAAGTGCAGAAAAACCTGCAAAATAATGAAGTGCACCAAATGCTCGACTGGTTTGAAGAAACCCTGTGGCGAAAAGAATTGCCGCCGCGCCGGGTGGACTGGTATGTGATCGGGGCGGACGCCTGGCGGCACTTCCCCTCTTATCCCACCGGCATGGACAGTATGAGCCTATACCTGTCGGCTTCCGGGGCTCTTGTGCCTCAGGCGCCGGAACAATCGGGCGAAAACCACTATGTCTATGACCCGCAAAATCCCATTTTCACCCACGGGGCCGAATCCCTGTTTGCTACAGGACAGGAAGTCGGGTCCCTGCGCCAGCCCGAACCCGGTTGGCGGAAGGATGTCCTATCGTTCCAGTCTGCGCCCCTATCGGAGGAGAAAACCATCCTCGGGCGCATTCGCGTCGAGCTGTATGTGAAAAGCGACGCGCCCGACACGGCCTTTACCGCCCGGCTGATGGAAGTCACCCCCGACGGGGAAGCCTACTACCTGCGGGGGTCGATCGTCACCCTGGCCCATGAGGAGCCCTATACCCCGGGCACGGTGCGAAAAGTATCGATGGACCTGTGGGACGTAGCCTACTGCCTGCACAAAGGCGAGCGGCTGCGGCTGGATATTGCATCCTCCAACTTTCCCGAATACGCCGTGCACAGCAACCAGGCAGGCCTGTGGTCGGAGCAGACCGAGACCGTCCCCGCCCATCAGACTATCTTGTCCGGCGGCAACACGCCGTCCCGTGTGATTTTGCCGGTGGAAGCACCGGCCCTGCCCCGAAAGGAGTCCTGTTAAAATGAAAACCCTTCGCATTGGTTCCGGCGCCGGGTACGGCGGTGACCGCATTGAACCCGCTGTTGACCTGATCCACCGGGGGAATCTTTCGTATCTGATTTTCGAATGCCTGGCAGAACGCACCATCGCCCTGGCCCAGCTGGAAAAACTCGGCGATCCCGAAAAGGGATACAACCCGCTGTTTACCTATCGTATGGCCCATATTTTGCCGGCGCTCAAAGAGCATCCGGTCACCATTATCACCAACATGGGCGCAGCCAACCCGATAGCGGCGGCGCGCAAAGCCCGGGCGATGGCCGACGAA